>JAZQOG010000029.1:0-34853 GCA_045627765.1 Paludibacteraceae bacterium
GAGGTTCGTGTATGCAGCACCTTCCGTCTTTTCGAAATAAACAGTCAGTTTATCACCACTCTTTGCGGTGGACCAATCGTAGCCACCCCATGCGAGGGCATTCATAGCAACGGAAGGATCCCAAGAAATGGCAACATCACCGCTCCAAATCATGTTGCAGAGGTATTCTTTTTCATCCGGAGCAACGGTGTCAGTCTTCGTGAAGACAACGCTCGTGTCAGCCAAGAAGAGTTCAATCTTGTATTCGCCGGCAATTGCGGGAACTTCAGCAGCCTTCATCGTGTCTTCCGTACAGATATTGATAATGTAGTAAGCACTGTCTTCTTCTGCAATCTTCACGTTTTCAAGGAGATAGCTACCATACTCAACTTCAGCAAATTGAGTCAGTTGGTCATTCATCAAATAACCATACTTCGGAATGCAATAAGCACTCTTCCAAGCAACTACTTCATCGGCAGCAGCCCACCAACGCGGCTCTGCATCTTTTTCATCAGCAGCCACTTCGATGTTCTCTGCACTAGGACCACTATAATAATTATAAGTAGTAGCGTGATAATCATTGCCAATGAAAGCAACCGAGAATACGTTATCACTAACGCGAGTCATATCTGCATCGAACTCAGCGTTGGTACCCTTTACGCGGCAAACCTCCGTCTCAGCAGGAACGGTAACCTCATATTTAGTATAAGGAACGAAGCGAATTTCTCTCATGTCGACAGCATCACCGCCTTTCCATTGGCAACCACTCATATTCACCATAATATAGAGGAAATCATCATCCTCAGCCTCAATAGGCTCCATCTTGTCTAATTCAATCACAAACTGTTTCCAATCACCAGCAGTCGGAAGCGTTTGAGCATAAACAACATCGCCTTCAGCAGGATTACCTTTGGCTCTTACGATTTGCACTTCAGCAACACCGTCAATATTGCTCTTGTAATCAAATGCCAATACGTAATACTTAGCCGCAGCAATGAGTTTCAGATAATTTCCGGCAGCGAACTTGATACCGCCGTTAGCATTACCATCCGTACTCTCTGTACCGGCATTGATCGTCAAAACGTGATCAGAGATGTTAGCAGCCGTATTCCATCCGGCAAAAGCTTTACCATTCAAACCTACACCGACATACGACGCTCCGGGTAATACATAATAGTTCTTGTTTTTTGCACGCTCCATCGTCAGCACATTCTTGCCACCGGTGGTGTCCATTGTAAGAGTGTACAAACCATCCGCATTCTGAACAATCAGGTTGTCATCCAATACGGTATAAGGAGCACCGGCAGGAGCCGTAATAGTCAGAGGCGTACCGTCATATGTGGAGGTAACAGAGAAAATGTCACCGGCATACAGTTGCACAGGAGCATTTGCTGTAAAAATAGGCTCCCAATACATCGGTTTATACAATTCTGCAGCCACCTCTTTGCCTTCTACTTGCAGCATAAAGGTTTTTCTCCATCCTCCGGCTGCCTCTTTAAGATCGCACACCTTGTCTTGAGAATCAATGTAGAAATTGAAAATATTACCATTGGATACACAAGAGCAGTACTTGTCATCATAATCAAGATTCCATGCCAGAATGACCGTCTGATGATAATAATTGTCCTCAAAGTAATACTCATACACCGTGCTGTCCTCACCTTCTTCCACGAGGGTCATCGGATAGTAGCCCGAGTTGAAAGGCGACGAATTCCGAATATAGCAATTCGGCGAACTGGCAGGTACCTTGGCATAGAGGTGAGTCACCGGAGCCACATCATACGCGAAGGGCTTCGACATCGTCATACCTGCGGTGTAATTAAACTTGAGAGCTAACTGAAGCTTGTCACCTCTGTTGTATTTGTCCGCAAAAGTGTAGGACACCGTGTCATTAGACATAGCGGCTTGACCTACAATCTTACCGGCGAGCATGACGTCAATCGCCATACCGTCAACAACAAAAGCTTCATGATTCAGAACGCCCTCCATTGTCACTTGTTTGCTGGCAATATCGACTGTGAAGTCATAGTCGAACTGATACTCCGTTGCCGTACCGATAAGCGTTCCGGAAAGAGAGCCTGCAAACACACTCACTGCTGCAAATAAGCAGCTCAGAAACAGAGAAATTCTTTTCATCTTGTTTGTGTTTTTTGGTTAATAATAATTGTTAATTGAATGTGATATATTTAGCAAAATATATTGTCCTTTGTCCTTGCTCCTTGCTCCTTTATCCTATATAACAATTCACGCTGCAAAATTACTGTTTTTTTGCAACGTGACCGAATAGTATATTAACAAAGTATTGTTAAATCTTTACAAGAGGATCTTGTTCTTCTGATAAGCGCTCCTAAACTGGGTAGGAGTAATGCCTCTAATGCGATGGAACAGACGATTGAAATTACTCAAGTTATTAAACCCGCAGTCGTAGGCTATTTCCGCCACACTATGTGTTGTATCCACCAACATGCGCGAGGCATGTCCTAAACGTATATCCGTCAAGTAGTCCGTGATGGTTCTACCCGTTCGGGTCTTGAAGAATCGCGAGCAGCCCACCTGAGTCATACCAATCAAATCCGCCAACTGGCCTAACTTGACATCCTCTTTGTAGTGCGCATCTACATACTCTTTTATCTTTTGCACGCGACGCGAACCGGTAGGCGAATCGGTCTGCGTAAAACTACCACTGGACAGCACACGCATCCCCTCATCGAGCGCCAATCGGTGCATCATCTCAAAGAAAATCAACATCTGCTGAAAACTATTCTTCTCTCTGACGAGCAACATCAGCAACGAATAGATATTGAGGATGCCCGTCTGCGAGAAAGCGACTCCTTTCTTAGCGCGTTCAATTAGTTGAGCCACACTGGCAAACTGATTCTTTTTTAACAAGGGCTCCGGAAGGCACGACAACTCAAATTGTACCGTAATCTCCTGTATATCCTCCGCCTGACAATTTCCCTGCTGCCACGTATGCTCTATATCACTCGTCATGAGCACCAACTCTAAATCATCTATTTTCTCTACACTATCCCCAACAATGCGCTCTACACCCTTCCCACCACGAATAAAATTCAACTCACAACAACTATGTTTATGAATAGGATATGTAAACTCTTTTTTATGCCGCTCCACAATATACAAACTGTCCTTTTCCGTCAATGGAGCTATCTCTAATAATATCTTTTGTGCCATAATGTTTTGTTAAAATAGTATCAAAATTGTTGTCCAAGCACATTGATTGCTTTCCCATTTACCTCCATCACTACCCCATTTTCAGTCCAAATCTTCCGATTATCCATTGTCCTTTGTCCTTGCTCCTTGTTCCATAATCCCGCTCCCGTCTTAGTCACTTCCAAGGTCAACGGCATATCCTCATTGAGGATCATTTTTCTTACTTGCGATTGTGCTCCATCTGCCCATGTCACCTCTATATTGATCTCACGATTAGCGAACCACCAACCGCTCCAGTAGGCTTCGCTCAAAGGCTCGCCATTAAAGGTAACAGAAGCATTATCGGCATCCTCAAAACGTATCGTCAGTTGACCTGCCGTACCTTGGTTATAGCGTTCTCCCATGTGTTTGACAAACGGTTCGTGACGGTTATTGAGCCAATTGAGGGCTGTGTTGTACTCATCGTTATAGTTTGGCCACCACTGGTTATAGATGGGTCGATGATACGAACTGTATTCGGGTTGGATAACGTCCACCATCGCGTCCAAATGCTCTTTGATGCGGTCGGCACGCAGGAAGTCACCTAAATAGATAAGCGTTTTCTTAATGAATTTCTCTTTGTATTTCTCGTTTCCCATCGCATAACGGAAGAAAGCCGTATGTCCGGGAGCATTCGCCCAACTATGTTCCGAGTCGTATTTTTGGTTATACATATACTCAAACATATTGTAATTCGCCGGCATACCATAGATACCGAAACCATAGTCTAAGTCCTTGGCTAACACACGCCAGACGGGCTTAAAACCGGTCTCCGCGTCCAACGGACGCCACCAAACGATGTTATTTCCGGGCCAATCGACGTTATTAAAGAACAGTTCCGCTATCTCATAGTTCATGAACTCCTCGATATCAATCATCTGTTCATACTCTTCCCACGTATGCCCGGGAGTAGCCATGAAGGTCTTAAACTCGGTCCATTGATCCCACTCACCGGATTTCAATTCGCCCCAGTTCTCGACCATGGTGATGTCCTCCAAGCCGTCGTAGTGGGTGTAGATATTATCCTCGTTACTGCGGTCACGGATAGCTAAGATCCCTTTGTATTCGCCATTGATGAACACAATAGCGGGTCGCCAAGCCATCCAATCCATATCTCGATAAAGCGCCATGCTGCGTTGCATCAGCGCGTCGCGCATATAGAGGTAATCGAAATCGTTGGCAGCATTATGCAAGATAATCGACTTAAAATCCGTTATCTCGGGGCGTTGGTCGGGGAAAAACTCGTAATCGAGTCGTTTCTCGCCAAAGCGTTTGTTAGCGTAGATAAGCAGCGACTTAAGGTCGAACCCGCGCGAAGCGTTGCCGTGGACGCGCGTCTCGGTGAGTTGGTGCAAGGTAGCGTCCTTGTCCGTGTGCTCAAAGAACTCGAAACTCACGGGGCGGCGCCAGTCAAACCGATAGTTCTCTTGCCAATCAACATAACTACCCTTGACTAAGATACCGAACTTATCGTCATACCAATACTTATCATCGCCTACGAGGGAGATAATCGGCATATCCGTTTCGTGATTAAGGAAAAGATAGGACTCGGTACGAGCCATCGGGCTGAGATAGCCTTGACAAAACAGTTTAGCGCGAATCATGGTGTTCTTATCCACGCGAAGCGAAACGGCTTTGTCCGTTATCGTACCATGGGAAGCATTCGGCTCGCTGCCGTCTAAGGTATACCTTATATAACTATTCGCGGGCGCGCCTGCGGGAATAGAGATCGTGACGTAGAGCGTCTGAGAGGTAGTAAACACGCGCCCTGCCTCACTAAAATCCGGATCGGGAAGGATTTGTTTGTTCTTATACACCGCCCCCTCATTGGCTTTATTAGGAGTGGCATTACGGAAGAACCCCACGTCTCCGCTATTGTTACGCCCGTACGATATATTAGGGGCAGCCATCTTAGGAATAGCAACGAGGGAGTCGATAGGTTCCTTGTTCTTAAATAGATAGACGGCGCCGTCCTTACCGCTCTCCAAGCGGAAAGACGTATGCCAAGCGCCCTTGTCCTCGTCCTTGTCGCAATAGATGATTGCGTATGCGTGTGCGTCTAAGGTGTAGTTGGGTAAGTTGCAAGCTTTTTTAGCTTTCGGTCCGTCCCCGAGTTGGTAGTCTTTGAGATTGACGGCGGCGGTGCCATCGTTGTATAGTTCCACCCATGAATCGGGAAACTCGTTACTGTCATCAACTACGCAGTCTATGTTTGACTGCATAATCTCGTTAATGCGTAACTCGCCAAAAATCGCACACGACACTGCGCAACAAAATACAAGACCAACTGCTTTTTTCATAATTATTAATCGTTTATACAACCTCTATAAACATAGAGTATTGCAGGTTAAATTCGATTAAAAAACGAGTGCAGTTACTATTTTCCTTAGAGGCTCTAGTCCGCCTGAGTATACGAAAATAGCCATCCACACCCGTTGTTGGGGTGAACAGCTAATAATCATCGTATACTCTTAATAATGGACTAGATTTCTAAGGCCTGATGATTAGTTGTCCTTACGACGTAAGTTAAATTTTGTGCAAAGGTACAACAATTTTCGCATATTTCCAAATTTATTTGATATTTTTTTGCAAAATCTCTCACAGATTCCACAGATTTCTTATCGAGGGAAATTACACAGAAAGATTTTTGTATAGATTTTTTTCGCGTAGCGTAATCCTTGCAAGCAATACCAGTCGCGACGCTATTAAAATCTATCGTAAGGGACTTAGACAAAATCGGTTGAGCATAATTTTTGAAATCGGGCTACGCCCTCAAAAATCAAAAAAGAATCGAAAAGAAAATCTAAATAAAAATATTAAGAGGACGGGCGACGGGTGACAGGCGACGGGGTTAGTACAAATTCATGAACTCGTAGGTGTTACCGATGGTGTCAAGGTAACGCTGAAAGTCAGAACGAGAGATAACCACCGTACCCGTACAGTCGTTCGGGTGAAAACTCAACGACGAAGCCTGCTGTAAGTTCTCATCCAAGAACAAAATAACATGATGCTCGGTATCGTTAATCAAACCAAAAGGAGAGACCGACCCCGGCTCTAAACCGAGGTAACGCATCATCCTCTCCGGTGAGGCAAAACTCAACTTACCCGGAGCCGGCTTGCCTGCCGCCTGCAGGCGTGCCTTAAGACGCTGCTCCAAGTCGTGAATATCTAAGTCATGGCTGCAATCAAAGCACACAAGGTAATGCTGATTCCCCTTGTGGTTGCGCAGAAAGATATTCTTACAATGCACAGACCCATCGTCGCGCCACCAACGCATCGCTTCTTCGATCGTTTTTCCCTCAGGATGATCGTACTGCTCGTATGCGATGGCGTGCGCTTGAAGATAGGTATATACAATTTCTTTACGTGTCATGCGGATGCGTAATTATTCGGCAATACCGAGGCTGGCACGGATAGCCGGTACACGGGCTTCTGCCGCAGCCGTAGCCGCTGCATAGTCCTTAATGGACTTCATCTGAGCCGGAATCTCGAAGTAGAACTTAATCTTAGGCTCCGTACCCGAAGGACGAACAGAGACTTTTAGACCGCCTTCCGTGAAGTATTGCAGCACGTTCGACTTTGCCTCCAATGCCATGTGAATGTCCTTCTCTACCCACTGACCATTGACGAGCTCGCGCTCTTTGGACAGTTGGAAGTCTTTAGTGCGTACCACTTTCTCACCGGCAATCTCGGTAATCGGGTTCTCGCGGTAGTTAATCATCATCTGTTTGATTTCCTCTGCACCCGTCTTACCCGGGCGAACGATATTCACCGTACTCTCGCGTTGGAAACCATACTCCATGTAGATATTCATCAGATACTCGTACAGCGACATTCCTTGATCCTTCGCGTACGCGGCAATCTCGCAAATAAGGCAGATAGCCGAAGGCGAACATTTGTCGCGAACGGCGTCGTAAGCCATGAAGCCGAAACTCTCTTCGCCACCACCTATATATTTACGCTCGCCCTCCCACATGCGCACGCGGTTAGCAATCCACTTGAAGCCCGTATATTCGTCGGTGAGGGTCACGCCTTGCTTGTCGGCAATCTTACGAATGAGTTCAGAGGTGACAATCGTCTTGACGAGGTACATGTCGGGCGTGAGTTTGTTGAGGCGCTTCATGTTGTTGATGATGTAATAGCAATACATCATGCAGGTCTGGTTACCATTGATGATGACCCACTCGTTCTTGTCATCGCGACAAACGATAGCGATACGGTCGGCATCCGGATCGGAAGCGATAACCAAGTCTGCACCGAGTTTGGTGCCGAGGTTCATACCCATGGTCATTGCTTCTGAGTTCTCGGGATTAGGACTCACCACCGTGGGGAAGTTACCATCAATCACCATCTGTTCGGGCACTACGTGGATATTCTCAAAACCCCAACTGCGCAAGCACATCGGGATAATCTGACGACCCGTTCCGTGGAGAGGCGTATAAACGATGTTGAGGTCTTTTTGGTTGAGGATGGATTGTTGGTCAATCATCACCGACTTAACCGCCATCATATAATCGTAGTCCATCTCGCCACCGATGATCTGAATCAGTTCTTTATTACCTGTCCATTTAACGTCCTCCATCTTCACCTTGTTCACCTCGTCGATGATACCTTGGTCGTGCGGTTGAAGCACTTGTGAACCATCCTCCCAATAAGCCTTATATCCATTATACTCTTTGGGGTTATGCGAAGCGGTCACGTTCACACCTCCTTGACAGCGGAGATGACGGATAGCAAAACTGACTTCGGGTGTGGGGCGTAGGCTCTCGAACAGATAAACTTTGATACCATTCGCAGAGAACACATCCGCCACTGTTTCGGCAAACAGACGACCATTATTACGGCAGTCGTGGCCGACGATAACCGAGACTTGTTCGCCCTTACCGATGGTCTTAAACCCACCCTCTTTAGCTACCTTATTGAGGTAGTTGGCATACCCTTGCGTAGCCTGAGCAACGATGTACTTATTCATGCGGTTACAACCGGGGCCCATCACTCCACGCAGGCCACCCGTACCGAACTCAAGGGTACGATAGAAACTGTCAATGAGAAGAGACTTGTCTTGAGCCTCCATCATTGCTTTTACTTCTTTTTTCGTTTGTTCATCATAATTGCCATCGAGCCACTCTTGGGCACGAGATAGCACTTGTTGTAATTCATCCATACATTTACTATTTTACTATTTACAATTTTATCATTTATTTTTCCATTGAAGTATTGGAATATTATTCATCATACTTTTGGAATAGGAAATCGTTATAAGGATAGCGCTGGATGTGAATCTGCTTGATGCGGTCATACATCAACTCTTTCAGCGCGTCGATATTATCTTTGTTCTTGGCAGAAATGAAGATACAATCCTCCTCCATCTTCGCCATCCATGTTTTTTTCAGTTCGTCAAGCGAGATGTTCTCCCGTTTGATGGGTGTCAAGTCGTCCTCCTCTTTGGGGGTATAAGTAAACGCATCCGTCTTGTTAAACACCACGATAGTGGGCAAGTGGTTGACTCCTAACTCCGCTATGGTCTGTTGCACAACATTGTATTGTTCCTCAAAGTTCGGGTGGGAGATATCCACTACGTGAATGAGCAGGTCCGCTTCGCGCACCTCGTCGAGGGTCGATTTGAACGACTCCACCAAGTGGTGAGGCAGTTTGCGAATGAACCCGACCGTATCACTCAATAAAAAGGGCAGGTTCTCTATCGTCACTTTGCGCACGGTGGTGTCCAAGGTGGCAAACAGTTTATTCTCCGCAAAAACCTCCGACTTACTGAGTAAGTTCATCAATGTCGATTTGCCCACATTCGTATAACCCACCAACGCTACCCGCACCATTTTTCCTCGATGCTGCCGCTGCGTCGCCATCTGGCGGTCAATCTTCTTGAGTTCCTCCCTTAGCAAAGCAATACGCTGACCGATGATACGTTTATCCGCCTCTATCTGCGTCTCACCCGTTCCGCGGTTCGTTCCGCCACCCCCTCGCTGGCGATCCAAGTGACTCCACATTCGCGTTAGACGAGGAAGCATATATTGAAGATGCGCCATCTCGACTTGCGTCTTCGCATACGAAGTCTGGGCACGCTGAAGGAAAATCTCTAAAATAAGGATCGTGCGATCCATCACACGCACCTCACGACGCTCCTTGGGATTATCACGCCAGTTGAGGTCTCGTTCGATATTTCGTATTTGGCGAGGACTGAGTTCATCATCAAAAATCACCACATCCACTGCTTTCTGTTCATCGGACTGATGCCCTATGATATACTGCCGTATCTCCTCCAGTTTGCCACTACCGACGTATGTGTTTGTGTCGGGTTGAGGAATACGTTGTACAAAACGTTTCACGGGAACGATATGGTTCGTATCGGCGAGAAAAGCGAGTTCGTCGAGATACTCCTGCGTCTTTTCCTCCGGTTGATTGGGAGTGATGAGACCGACTAATATTGCGTTGATTTGTTCCATTAATGAGCCTCTAACCAATTCTGTCCTACGCCGCAGTCGGCAATGAGGGGGACAGAGAGGTGGACCACATTCTCCATCTCGTGAACGACCATCTGTTTCACCTCTTCGACCTCGGCAAGGGGGACGTTAAAGTTCAATTCGTCATGTACTTGCATGATCATCTGCGACTTATACCCGTGCGCTTTGAGTTGTTTATCAATACTGATCATCGCCATCTTGATGATATCCGCAGCGGTACCTTGGATTGGTGCATTGACCGCATTGCGCTCGGCAAACGAGCGAACGACGGAGTTTTGGCTATGGATATCGGGCAAATAACGCTTGCGACCAAACAACGTCTCCACGTAGCCATGTTCACGCGCAAACTGTTTCTGTTTCTCGATGAAAGAGATTATTTGCGGGAACGCCTCAAAATAGTCGTCAATGAGTTGTTTGGCATCCTTACGCGGGCAGTCCAATTGTTGGGCTAAGCCAAAAGCAGAGATACCATAGATGATACCGAAGTTAGCCGTTTTGGCTCTGCGGCGTTGCTCCGTAGTAACCTCTTCAAGGGGTACTTTAAATATCTTCGCTGCCGTAGCGGCATGGATATCTTGTCCCTCACGGAAAGCGGCTAACAGGTGTTCGTCTTGCGAGAAATGCGCCAAGAGCCTGAGTTCTATTTGGGAATAGTCGGCACTCATAAACGCACAGCCCTCATCGGGGATAACCGCCTTACGAATGAGTTGCCCTCGCTCAGAACGAATAGGTAAGTTCTGCAAGTTCGGATTAGACGACGACAGCCGTCCTGTCGCTGTAACGGTTTGGTTATACGTGGTGTGAATCTTTCCCGTTTTCGAATTGATATAAGCAGGCAAGGCGGTTATATAGGTAGAAACAAGTTTCTTGAGTTCGCGATAGTCGAGTATCTTCCCCACAATCGGATGTTTATCGCGAATACCTAACAGCACCTCCTCGGAAGTGGAGTATGCTCCTTTAGACGATTTCTTGGCGGAAGGGTCAAGACGCAGGTCATCGAAGAGCACCTCTCCAACTTGTTTGGGCGAGTTGATGTTAAACTCTTTTTCTGCCAATGTGTAGATCTGTTGCTCTAACGCTTGCGCCTCTTGTGTTAGTTCCGCCTCGGCTTGTTTGAGGATATTGAGGTCAAACCGCACGCCCGCTTCTTCCATCTCTCGTAAGACGGGAACCAGTGGCCATTCGACTTCGTTAAACATCGTCCACAGCGCCTCATCTTTGCGCAACGCCTCCCAATCGGGTTCGCGATTCGGGTTATAACTAACCTCGGGATTGAGGAGATAAGCGCATAGTCGCGCTTTCGTTTCCTCCTCGGGACTGCGCGTGGGTTGCGGTTCCGCCTCCTCGGGTTCAGCGAAGAGGTCGAGGGTGGATTCCGGTTTAGCGGGTTTACGGGAGGGGCCGGATATTCCGGAGGTTCCGGAAATTCCGGAGATTCCGGATTTCTCCATGAGCGAGTTAAACTCCAATTCTTCGTAGATAGGCGTAAGTTTCGCCCAGTCTCGCTCTCTAAACGCTAAACTCTCCACTTTGAACTCTAACGGCACATCAGTTTTGATGGTTGCCAAGAAACGAGAGAAACGGATTTGCTCTGCCTGACTCTCCACCTTGTCTTTGATGGCACCTTTGAGCTCGTCGGTGTGAGCAAGCATATTCTCAATACTCCCAAACTGCTGCAAGAGACTGACGGCGGTTTTCTCGCCTACCCCTTTGCAACCCGGGATATTATCGCTGGCATCGCCCATCAGACCGAGTAAGTCAATGACTTGTTGGGTGTTTTTGATGCCGTACTTAGCACAGACCTCTGCGGGTCCCATCTGTTCAAATCCCCCTGTGTGACGAGGACGGTAGATGTGTATGTTCTCGGTTACCAGTTGACCATAGTCCTTATCGGGCGTAGCCATAAACACTTCGTAGCCCTCACGTTCCGCGATGTTCGCCATCGTACCGATCACATCATCCGCCTCATAGCCGGATACCTCTAAGATAGGGATGTTCATAGCTTGCAGGATATTGTGAATAATCGGCACGGCGATACGTATATCCTCGGGTGTCTCTTCCCGTTGTGCCTTATATTCGGGATACGCCTCATGGCGGAAGGTCGGTCCTTGCGGATCAAAACCAACGGCTATATGCGTCGGTTTAATGCGTTTGAGCAAGTCCTCTAAGGTCGTTACAAACCCATAGATAGCAGACGTGTTCATACCTTTCGAGTTCATTCGCGGAACCCGAATAAAAGCGTAATAAGCGCGATAGATCATCGCGTAAGCGTCGATGAGCAGAAGGCGTTTTAGCATACTTCGATGGTAACGTCAGCCGTTATATCCTCATAGAAATGAGCCTGTGCGGTATAGATATAGGGTTGGATCCAGAAGAAGGCGATACCGCACGTGATGATACCTAACAAGAACCATCCGATAAACGACAGGTAGAGCACAAACAAATCCCATTTATGACCGCGCATCAATTCGCGACTGGCTTTTAATGCGTCAACCGTTGTTAATTCGGGATTGTCTTGCAGAACGAAGGGAGTCATCGCATAAGCTAAACCTAAGATAATGCCTCCGATACCCAACGTGACGGCACCCAACAGACCCGTTAATACCGCAACTAAAATCGCTGCAGGAAGGTAACGAGTGTAATTGGTTTTGAAGTTATTCCACGTCATCGTAAAGAGCGAACCTTCTTCACCACGGGTCAATTGCAGCAAGCCAATATAAAATCCCCACTCCAACGGCAAAATAAGTAAGATAGCCACAGCAACACCCAGTCCACTCATTGAATAGGACCACTCTGCGGGTAATCCCACAATAGGAGCAATCGAAGAAGGGACATTAAAGGCAACGGCAATAACACATAAAATAAACATTGTCAAGGCGGCATCGCCCCATTTGTTAGTTAATGAATTCCACGCGGATTCGCGATACTGAGAACAAGTTTTCATAATGATAAAAATTTAGATTGTTAATATATGAAGTTTACTTAAAGCCAAATCCTCTTTGTGGGTCATTTCGGCTTTTGTTTCAGGCGTCTTATCCCCTTGCCCCGTGAGGTGCAACAAACCATGTACCAATATCCTACACAGTTCCTGTTCCATTGTTGCTCCCACCTCTTGTGCATTGCTACTCACCGTGTCCAAGGAGATGAATACATCCCCATTGAGGCAAGAGGGAGTGGTATAATCAAAGGTGATGACATCGGTGTAATAATCGTGCTCAAGGAACTGTCTATTGACCTCTAATATCCGCTCGTCATCACAAAGGATATAGGTCAAGTTCCCCACCCTAAAGCCATATTCGGCAGCCACTTTCTGTAGCCACGTCGTTATGTCCAAGCGATGCGCCGTCAACCACACGGGCAGGTCGATATGTTCACTCTCAAAGCGTATCATCCGAAGAATATATTGGCTACAACAAACGCCGCCACAATACCGGCTAAGTCCGCCAACAAACAGCACGCTACCGTATGTCGAGTCTCTTTTATGCCCACACTACCAAAATACACGGCGAGCACATAAAACGTAGTATCCGTACACCCTTGTAGTGTGCAACACAACCGTCCCACTAACGAGTCGGCTCCATGTGCGGTCATGGCTTCAATCATCAGTCCGCGAGCCCCACCACCGCTTAGCGGTTTCATCAATGCGGTAGGTACTGCACCGGCTAAGTCGGGATTGATACCCACCCAAGCAAAGAGTTGAGCAATACCTTGTTCGAGCAGTTCCATCGCCCCACTGGCACGGAACATCCCCACCGCCACAAGGATTGCAATTAAGTACGGAATAATCCCCACCGCCGTCTTAAACCCATCTTTAGCCCCGTCAATAAACGCGTCATAGACATTGACTTTGCGCACCATAGCTTGAATAACAAACCACGCGATGACTCCCAATAAGATCACCGCCGCGAGCAGAGAAGATACCTGCGTCAATTGCTGTTCGGGCAGTCGCCTTGCCAGCAACAACAACGCTACCACTAAAGCCGTCAAGCCGCCCACCACACCCAAAATCATCTTATCCCATAAGCGGATACGCTGAGCTATACAGGTGGCAATCAAGCCGGTCAAGGTGGAGAAATAAGTCGCTATCAAGATAGGCAGGAACACATCTGCCGGATTAGCCGCTCCCAACTGGGCGCGATACGCCATGATGGTAGTCGGAATAAGCGTCAATCCGCTGGCGCCCAACACCACGAACATGATCATCGCATTAGAGGCTTTGGTCTTATCCTCGTTGAGCTCTTGTAACTCGCCCATCGCCTTTAGTCCCATTGGCGTAGCCGCATTATCCAATCCTAAGAAGTTAGCCGCAATATTCATGAACATCGTTCCGAAAACAGGATGATTCTTCGGGATGGACGGGAAGATACGCGTAAAGAACGGAGCCACTCCACGCGAAAGGGACTGCACCACTCCTCCACGCTCACCAATCTTGAGAATTCCAAGCCATAGAGATAAGACCCCTGTCAAGCCAAGAGAGATCTCAAAGCCCGTCTTCGCTGACGAAAAAGTGCTATTCAATATGTCCGTAAACACTTCGGTTTGACCAAAACCGAAAAACGCAATCAGTCCCACTAAAAGGGACAAAAGCACGAATGCTATCCAGATATAATTCAAAATCATGCGGCAAAGATACAAAAAATTCTTGAATTGTGCAAATAAATTTGCAAATATGCAGAAAAAAGTGTAATTTTGCGCCCTGAATGAGTAATTTTTTCGTTTATAGAGCCCTAACATGGGGTTGGCACCGCCTATCATCATGGAACACCGGAGGGGAAGGAATTCACTCTCCATCGTTGTTTTACATCGTGCGTTTTCTCTTTCCGCAGCAGTATCGTTATTACCGTTGGCGAGAGATAGAAAACCTGCGCGATAAACTGTCGCGAACCCCCGACACTCTTCCCATCACCGATTACGGAACGGGTACACAGACCTCTTTATCCATTAGCAAGATTGCTCAAAACCATTTAGAGCGTGCAGAAGTGGGACAGTTGTTTTTCAAGTTGATTGTACATTTGAGGCACGAGTTGCAGCGGGATTTGAATATCGTAGAGTTAGGAACCAGTTTAGGTCTGACGACCGCCTATTTGGCTGCTCCTCATTCGAAGAATCGAGTGACCACCTATGAGGGGAATCCGGAGACACTACAAATAGCGCAACGCAATTGGGAGAAACTACACCTAAAAAACATCACCCCCATTCTTGGGGATATAAACCTCACACTATTAAATAACGCGCGCACGAAAGAAAGCACAGAACCCATCGACTTTATATTTATAGACGCCAACCATCGCAAAGAGCCTACTATTCAGTATTTTAGTCACTTTTTGAAGCGTCTTCATGAGCATTCGATGGTTGTCATAGACGACATCTATCACTCGCCTGAGATGAGGGAGGCGTGGAAGCAGATTTGTGCCTTTCCACAGGTTACCTCTTCCTTCGATTGTTATCACTTTGGGATACTCTTTTTTGACCCGCATTTACTTAAACGTCATTATCGCATACGCTTATGAAGATTTACACAAAAACAGGAGATCACGGCACCACCGCACTCGCTTCGGGTGAACGCGTGAGTAAGACCGATCCAAGAATCGCCACGTATGGGGCTGCAGACAGCCTCAACAGCCTCGTTGGTTGGTTGCGAGCAGCCCTTCCGCAAGAGGCACCAAACATCGACGAGCAACTCGTTTTTATCCAGCATCGACTCTTCGATATCGGAGGGCGATTGGCCGCCGCAGATATTCCCATTGACGCACTACAAATCAGTCACTTAGAGCAGTGGATGGATCAGATGCAAGCCGAACTACCGGTGCAACGTGAGTTTATCCTTCCGGCAGGAAATGAGTGTGTCACTCGTTGCCATATTGCTCGTACAGCGACGCGCGACTTGGAGCGGTTGATGTGTGCGCTTGCTCCGGGTCAAACGAATGAGCAGGATCGTATTTTTATCAATCGATTAAGCGATTACTTTTTCGTACTCTCGCGATGGCTCACAAAACTCACTTCTGCTCCCGTTTCGACTTGGAAACCGACCCAAAAATAACAAAAAATTAGGAAATTTTGCAAAAAAATAGAAAAATACTTGCATAATTAGATTTTTTTTTGTACTTTTGCACGCTAATTTGGATTTATTATGTATTGGACATTGGAATTGGCTTCTAAAATTGAAGACGCGCCCTGGCCTGCAACCAAAGACGAATTATTGGATTACGCTAACCGTATAGGTGCTCCTATGGAGGTCATTGAGAACTTGCAAGAGATCGAAGATGACGAGGAGATATACGAGAGTATTGAAGACATTTGGCCGGACTATCCGACCAAGGAAGACTTTTTCTTTGACGAAGAAGAGTATTGATTGTGAAACGATATATTGTTCTGATAACGTTGGTTCTGCTAAGCCATGTCGCTATGCGAGCGCAGTTCGACCCCATGTTAGGGCAATATATGGTTCTTCCTACGGCCTATAACCCTGCAGCGGCAGGAGAAGGTGATTTGATGAAGGTGGCGGGATTGCACCGAATGCAATATATCGGAATTAAGAATGCGCCCATGACCACGTATTTTTCCGTTACTTCGCCTTTTGTTATTGGCAAGACAAGGCACGGTGCGGGTATAAAGTTTATGAATGACCGCTTTGGTTTGTTTACCAATCAGACATTGCATGTACAGTACTGTTATCGTCAGCCGTTAGGAAAAGGATATTTGAGTGCGGGAGTAGATTTAGGACTGATTAATGTGGGGTTTAAGGGAGATAGCGTGAATTTAGGTCAGATGAAGACCGCCTATTTTGACAAGAACGATCCGCTTATCCCTTCCTCGTTAAAGTCGGACATGCGGTTTGATATGGGAGTGGGTATTTATTACTCCACTGCGTTATGGTGGGTTGGAGCGAGTTATAGTCACCTCACGCGTCCCAAAGCGGAGTTGGACATGGAGAATGGAAAGCAGGCCGTTGTACCCGTAGTAGGAACAATGTATATCAGTGGAGGTTATCGTTGTAAGTTGCCTCACAACAAAGAATGGGCACTCACACCCTCGGCAATGGTGATGTCGGATTTTAGCTCATGGGATGTGAACTTGACATTGATGTGCGATTATATGAACAAGTATCGTTGGGGATTAGGTTATCGGGTGTTAGGAAGTGTAAATGTGCTTGTGAATATAGATATTATCAGTGGTTTGGCCATTGGATATACGTGTGAGATTCCGACAAGTCGGTTAATCTCGGAGAGTTTTGGAACGCATGAGATTTATTTGGCTTATAGTTTCGAGGTTCTCAAACCCAAGCGAACGAATAAGTATAAAAGTGTAAGATATTTATAAAAACAAAAATAGTTATGACAATGAAATGTAAAATGCTATCCTTTGCTATCCTTGCGATAGTTATGGTCAGTTGCAACAAGCCTGCCGGAGAATTGGTAGGTATCTCAACAAGTCCGTTTACCGAAGCCACCCCATACGGTATGGTTTTAGTTAATGGTGGTGCTTTTATGATGGGTGCGAATACGCAATCCGCCATTTTTGAGGAACCCGACAACCTCGTTATGGCTACGGTAGAGCCCTTCTGGATTGATCAAACAGAAATCACCAACTCTGAGTATCATCAATTTGTTAATTGGGTACGCGACTCTATTGCACTCACCTTGTTGGTAAACGCCGGTATGCAAGATTATGCCATCGTTCCACGTGATGGCGACTTTGACGAAGAGAACTATGCACTCAACTGGAAAAGAGTTATTCCATGGGGAGGTAAAGACGAAGAGGCTAAAGAAGCGTTGGCTCCTATGTTCTATTCCAATGGTCAGCTTAATACGAACAAACTCTTCTACACTTATGAGTGGATGGAATATGACCAAGCCGCTCTTCCACAAAACCTTTATAATCCGGCTGAAGGGGGTTATTCCGCAAATGCTATAGCGCGTGTAGATACCGCTTGGATTGACGAAGACGGACGTATTCAAGAGCGCACGATTGAGCGTAAGATTACCGAACCGAAAGATTTTATATCGAATCGTATCATTGCCATCTATCCTGACACACTCGTTTGGGGAAGAGATTTCCAACACTCGTTTAATGACCCGCTTATCAGCAAATATTTCTCTCACGCAGGTTATGCAGACTATCCCGTAGTAGGTGTTAGTTGGGAACAAGCCACGGCATTCTGCCATTGGCGTACGAATTACTATAATATGCACAATATTGAGGGAGCGCAAGACTATCGTCTTCCTTCCGAAGCCGAGTGGGAGTTTGCCGCTCGTGGAGGAAGAAAAATGGCAACTTACCCTTGGGGTAATAACTATGCGCGTACCGCTGATGGTTGCTTCTTAGCGAACTTCAAGCCTTACCGCGGTTCATACAATGACGACCAAGGTTCGACCACAATGAGAGTCGGCAGTTTCCGTCCCAATGATTACGGATTATACGATATGGCGGGAAATGTGGCAGAATGGACGAACTCCTCGTACCAAACCACCAACAACTCCACCACGCACGATCTCAATCCGAGTCTCGTTCACTATGCGCACAAAGATGATCCTGATTATCTGAAACGCAAAGTGGTTAAGGGTGGTAGTTGGAAAGACATCAGTTATTTCATGCAATGCGGTGTTCGTACATTCGAGTACCAAGACATGGGTCGCTCGTATATCGGTTTCCGCTGCGTGCGCAGTCATATTGGTGGTGTCAATGTTAGTAACTAATAAGGATATTATATAATATATTATAAAGAATTTTTTGTTTAGTTTAATTATTAAAAATAGTTCTGTTATGGCAAAAGAAAAATCAAAATTCATGCAATGGTATGAATCGTACAGTGGAAAAAAAGTAGTTAACATGGTGTATTGCGTAGGTGCCTCTGTGGTTATCGTTGGTGCCTTGTTTAAGATTATGCACTTCCCCGGTGCCGGTCCTCTATTGATGCTTGGTATGTGTACCGAGGCATTACTATTCGCCATTGGTTGCTTAGATAAACCACACGTAGAGTTCAAGTGGTCCAATGTCTTCCCCCAACTGATTGGAGAAGGTGCTGACCCCGAAGAATTAGCAGAGTTGGCTACGAAGCCCCGTCCTACCTTGTTGGGTATGGGTAGTGATACGAATGTAGCTGCCGTTGCTAACACTCCTGATGCTAAGAAAGCGAATGTTCCTGCATTGACCGACAAAGAGTTTGAGGCACTCAAGGGCACTATCAGCGATTTGGCAAACACCGCTTCTCAATTAAGTGAAATCGGTAAGATTGCTGATAAGACCAATAAACTCGGAGAAAAGATTGACGCTGCCGGTGCAGCTGCCGATAAGTTTATCGGAAGTCAAGAAGGTATCTCGAATGCTTCCGCAGCATTTGCCAAGAACTTAGAAACTACCGGTGCATCTGTAGCTACCGCTGCTGCTACCCTCGTTAAGGGTGTAGATGATTCGGCAACAACCTTGAACAAGTCGATGGGTGCTGTAGCCGATGCTATTAGCAAGAACAATGCAGACTTGAATAATGCTTATGCTTCTGTAGTAAGTCAAATGCAGAATGTAGCCAATGGCACGAAGACCTTTGAGCAACAAGTAGGAACCGTCAACCAGAAGTTGACCGCACTGAACTCTGTATATGAGTTGCAAATCAATGCTATGCAGGCGCAAGTAAACGCGTTCAACACGCAAACCACACAGATTAACGCGTTGTCGCAATCGGTACAGAAAGTACAGACCGCTACCACACAAGCCGCTAAGAATAGCGAAGAGTATCAAGCCGCCACAGAACAGTTAACCAAACAAGTGGCTGACCTCAACAAGATTTATGGAAACATGCTAACCGCCTTAAAATAAACGACTATGGGAGGAGCTAAAAACTGTCCGGAAACCCCGAGACAAAAAATGATTGGTATGATGTATCTCGTGCTCACCGCCATGTTGGCGTTGAATGTGAGTGCGGATATCATCAACGGATACGCGGAAGTGGACGATAGTTTACACTCTACTATTGACATGGTGGAAGCCAATAACACTTGGTACTATCAAAACTTCAAGGCTAAATTAGAGCAGAACCCCGAGAAAACTCAAGAATGGTATGATCGGGCTATGCAAGTTAACGCCCAAGCAGACTCGCTGTACAATTATGTTCAAGCTTTCAAAGACCAACTCGTTTGTATGGCAGATGGTCAAAGTAAGGCCGTCAAAGGTGCAACGGTTCGTCAAATGGGAAAAAAGGATGACACCAACATCCCTCACCAATATGGTTTGAACGAAGGAAATGGTGCAATCCTCAAGGAAAAGATTATTGCGTACCGCGAGTTCTTAAAACAAATAAGTAACAACCGTTTGAACAATGAGTTGGATGTCACCTTTGATGTTAACAATGGTACGGCTGCTGATGGAAAAGAAATCAAATGGGAAGAAACCCTCTTCCACGAGATGCCCGTTTGCGCTACAATGACTATGCTTACCAAGATCCAAAACGATATCCGCACCGAGGAGAGTAATATCCTCGAATGGCTCGACAACCAAACGGATGCCGGTGACCTACGTGTAAACAAACTGCAAGCGTACGTTATTCCAAAGTCTGATTATGTCATTCGCGGAAGTAAGTATTCGGCTCAGATCATCTTAGCCGCTATTGACTCTACGCAAAACCCGGAATATTATATTGATGGACAACGTATCAATAACGATGGTATCTATGAAGTCATCGCTTCGGGTACGGGTTTGAAGAAATATACGGGTCAAATCGCTTTCCTCAATAATATGGGTGAGATGGAATACCTTCCCTTCGAGAGCAGTTATAGCGTAGGAGAACCGAGTGTGACCATTTCCAATACGGACTTAAACATCATGTATCGTGGTTATGAGAACCAGTTCTCTATCTCCGTTCCGGGTGTAAGTAACGATAAGGTGAAAGTCTCTGTATCGGGTGCAGCCGTGAACCAACGAGGCGGATTCTGGATTATCAAACCCGGCGATGCTGCTAAGTCCGTTACTATCTCTGTACAAGCAGAGATTGAGGGTAAGATGCAAGCCATGGGTAGCCAGACCTATCGTGTAAAGGCATTACCCAAACCGGGTGCTTATTTCAAGAGTGGCGATATGGAAAAACAAGAAGGAAACATCTCACGTGGAGCATTACTCAATCCTCATGCAGAGGTTATTGCCAGTTATGGTCCGGATGGTCTATTGGACTTGCCGTTTACAATTACAGGCTTCAAAGTGAACATCAATGGTACGCTTTTCGATGCCAAAGGAAACAAATTCACTAAGGAACAATTGGATAAGTTAGGTAATCTGAAGAAAGGTGCTTTAGTGTCTATCACTGATATTCGCGCCAAGGGACCTGATGGTAAAAATGTTCCACTCTCCCCGATTGTATTAACTTTGAATTAACAAAACATTATTGATATGAAAAAACTCTGTTTTATAGCTTGTTTGTTGGGCATCTGCCTTACAGCCCAAGCGCAACATCAAGTCACGTCTTTCTTCGATTCAAAGGGAGTTGCCCAACTCCAAACGCAAGCGTATAATCCGCAATCGGATTCGATTGTTACGACCAATCACCGTATCGAAGATGTCATTTGGTCTAAGGTAGTATATCGTATCATCGATATGCGTTATAAGCAGAATTTCCAACTCTACTATCCCACCCGTTATGATGATCCTAACTATCGCAATTTGTTCAAAGTGATTGTGGACGCTATCGTAGATGGAATGCCGGTTTATGAGAAACGTCAAGATCAAGTAACGCCTGACTTTACCACTCCGTTGGAGAAGACTTCTATTCCTTTGATTCTCATGGCAGAGAACGGAACCGAGGACTTCTCGAATGACCCATTGCACTATCACGTTGGTCAATCAGACGCTATGGTTATTCGTTACGACTCCACCGAGGATCAGTTGTCCTTCCACTTCTATCCGTTTGAGAGTTTCGTTCGCAACCAACTCAAGTACATCATCCAAGAAGTCGTCTTCTTTGACCGTCACACGTCGCGTCTATATAGCAAGATCACAGCCATCGCTCCTTTGCAAGCGGATAAGATTTCTTCGAACGAAGATACCAACTTGATGAATCCTCTCCTGCAATCAATGCTTTTCTGGATTTCTTTTGACGACTTGCGTCCGTACTTGAGAAAACAATTCGTCATTCCTTTCCAAAACGAGACCAAACGTGTCACGTTCGATGAGTTCTTTGCAAAACGTCTCTACACCTCTTATATCTTAGGAGACGGAAACATCTACAACAGGATGATTCCGGAGTATTGCTTCACCAAAGAAGAGATAGAGAAAGAGCAAGAGCGTATCGCAGCCGAGATGCTTAAGTTCGAGCAAGACATCTGGGAATATTAATGGCTAAGCAACGTTTCTTTAATATGTACCTCACCTCCGCCATCAGCGTTGCGATGGTGCTTTTCTTGGTGGGGTTGCTCGGTGTGATGCTGCTTTCCGCACGCTCACTCGTGCAACGTGTTAAAGAAAACATGGCGATTACCATTACCCTCAAACCGCAAGCACAAGCAACGCAAGTGGATGTGTTGAACGAATATCTGCGTAATGCGCGTTATACCAAGACGGTTCGTTATATCTCCCAACAGAAAGCATTAGAGGAACATATTCAAGCCTTAGGCGAAGATCCAACCAAATATTTAGGTTACAACCCTTTGCGTGCCAGCTTTGAACTCTACCCTCTTGCGGCATACGCCTCGGTAGATAGTATGGCGGCCATCGAAAACGAGATGCGCCGACACGACTGCGTGGAGGATGTGATGTACCAAAAAGACATTGTGAACGAGATCAACACCGACCTGAGCGAAGCCTACCTCGGTATCATCGCCGTGGCGATTGTGCTGTTGTTCATCGCCTTAGCACTCATCACGAACACGATTCGGTTGCAGATCTATTCCAAGCGTTTCATCATCTACACTATGTCCTTGGTGGGAGCCACGGCTTGGGTCATTCGAAAGCCGTTCGTTAGAAAGAATGTCGTGAATGGCATCTTAGCTTCCCTCCTTGCTTTAGGAGTCTTAGCTATCGCCATCTACTATATCCGTCAACGGTTAGGGATTATCGTCTTCCCACTGACCATGACGAATATCCTCTCCGTTGTGATTCTCGTTATCGGTAGCGGTATCATCATCACCTTGGGGGCTTCGTTCCTTGCTACTAACCATTACCTCCGCATGAATGCGGATAATATGTATCGTATATGAAAACTATTCAGAAAATAAACCTCATCCTCATGGCGGTTGCTTTTGGGATTATCCTCTTAGGGTTTGCCCTTATGATTGGAGAGCCCAGCGGTGCAACCGAATATAATCCCGACATTTTCTCCGTCCGCCGTATCACGGTGGGACCGATGATTGCCTTGTTTGGCTTTGTGATGATGCTTGTTGGAATTCTTTATCGTCCTAAAAATAAACAGTCATGACTTGGTGGGAAGCACTTATTTTAGGTCTGGTGCAAGGCTTAACGGAGTTTCTGCCTGTGTCCTCGTCGGGACACCTTGAGATTGGGCAGGCACTGCTCGGTACTGCGGGTGAGGAGAACCTCACCTTTGCTATCGTAGTACATACAGCTACAGTATTAGCGACAATCGTAGTCTTTTGGAATCAGATCGTCGAACTCTTCCGCGGCACGTTCTTCACGCGCACATGGAATAGCGAGAAGCAATATGTACTGAAGATCCTCCTCTCTATGATTCCCGTCTTCATCATCGGGATGTTCTTTAAGGACGAGGTGGAAGCATTCTTCGGCAACGGACTACTCCTTGTGGGTATATGCTTACTCATCACCGCAGCCTTACTCGCCCTCAGCGAATGGTTGTCTAAACGCCGAAACAGCCAAGGACACGAGGTCACCTATAAAGACGCTATCATCATCGGTTGCGCACAAGCCGTAGCGGTACTACCCGGGTTAAGCCGCAGCGGAACGACCATCGCTACAGGACTGCTCTGCGGTGTCAAGAAAGAGGAAGTGGCAAAGTTCTCCTTCCTTATGGTGCTCATTCCCATCTTAGGAGAGGCGTTCCTTAGTTTATTAGATGTGCTGCAAGGAGAGGCGGAGACCTCCATCGGCTTGTTACCGCTAATCGTGGGCTTCATAGCCGCTTTCATATCGGGAGCGTTTGCATGCCGGTTTATGATTGAGATTATACGTAAACAACAACTCATATACTTTGCCATCTACTGCCTCATCGTTGGTGCGGTAGCTATCGGATGTAGCTTATGAACTATTTAGAGGGGGAAATCATTGGGTTTGACAAGCCCTATCGTTGGACCAGTTTTGACGTGGTCGGCAAGACGCGTTGGTTGCTCTGCCATCGGTTGGGATTTAAGAAGATTAAGGTGGGACACACGGGTACATTAGATCCTCTCGCCACAGGAGTAGTCGTTGTTTGTACAGGCAAAATGACCAAGCGCATTGACGAACTCCAAAACCACGACAAGGAATATGTCGCCACCCTCCAATTGGGAGCCACTACTCCGAGTTTCGATTTAGAGAAAGAGATTGATGCCACCTACCCTACGGAGCATATCACACGCACCTTGATAGACCAAGTCATCCCCACTTTCCAAGGCGAACAATGGCAAGTACCACCGGTTTTTTCGGCAGTGAAAGTAGATGGCAAGCGTGCCTATAAGTTAGCGCGTAAAGGGGAACAGCCTGAACTCAAACCGAAAAAACTGGTTATTGACGAGATAGAGGTGCTGTCGTTTGACCAAGAACGGATGCAATTGACATTACGCATCGTTTGTTCAAAAGGAACATATATCAGAGCACTTGCGCGAGATATTGGTCAACGCCTCGAATCGGGAGCACACCTTATTCAATTAAGGCGCACGCGCGTGGGCGCGATACGCGTAGAAGACTGCATACAGTTTGAAGCATTTGAGAAACAAATAGAAAACGAAAAATTAAAACAAGATAATGAAACTCAGTCAATTTAAGTTTAAACTTCCGGATAGCCAACTGGCTCAGTATCCTACTCCTTATCGCGATGAAGCTCGTATGATGGTTGTTCATCGTAAATCTGGAAAGATAGAACAGATGTTGGTCAAGGACTTAGTGAACCTCTTTGATGAGGGCGATTTATTTATTTTCAACGATACCGCCACCTTCCCTGCTCGTCTCTATGCTCGTAAAGAAAAGACACAAGCGGAGATTGAGGTGTTCCTTCTTCGCGAACTGCAACACCAAAATCATTATTGGGATGTGCTTGTAGATCCTGCCCGTAAGATTCGCGTTGGAAATAAACTGAACTTCGATGAAGACCCTGCCATTCAAGCAGAGGTTATTGATAACACCACCTCTCGCGGTCGTACCTTCCGTTTCTTGACAGACTATGCAGACGAGGAGATGACAGACCGACTCTATGCTATTGGTCACACTCCCCTACCTCATTATATCGGTCGCCCCTTAGACGATGACTTACGTGAGGAGTTCAAGCAAGCATATAACTTAGAGGACGATGTCGATATCGACGAATATGTTGATAAAATGGATAAGGAGCGTTATCAGTCTATCTTTGCTACCAAGATTGGTGCGGTAGCGGCTCCCGCTGCTTGCCTACATTTCAGCAAGCAACTGCTCAAACGTATGGAAATACAAGGCATTGAACACGAGTGCTTGACTTCACACATGTCGTTGGGTAACTTCAAGTCGGTCGATGTGGAGGACCTTACCAAACATAAGGTAGATAGCGAGCAGATTAGCATTCCGCAATCGTTGGTAGATGCTGTCACCAAAGCACATCAAAACGACAAGCGTGTTTGTGCTGTTGGTACCGAGGTTATGCGTGCTTTGGAGCATGTGGTTGGTACAGGCGGTCAGATTAAGGCCTACGATGGTTGGACGAATAAGTTTATCTATCCGCCATACGATTTCACGGTAGCAAATGCGTTCTTCGTTAATTTCTATATGCCTATTTCGAGCCAGCAATTGATGGTTAGTGCCTTTGGCGGTTACGAGATTATCAAAGAAGCCTACGACTTAGCACTCAAAGAGGGTTATCGTTTTGGCGATTACGGAGACGCAATGCTCATCTTAGATTGATGCAAGTACGCATTCACGATAGTTGGCGACAAGTCTTGCAGCCCGAGTTTGACAAACCATACTTCGAGCTGCTTACTTCTTTTGTAAGGCACGAGTACCAGACCAAGACGTGCTTCCCTCCTGCGGGTCAGATCTTCAACGCTTTTGATGTCTGCCCGTTCGATCAGGTGCGAGTGGTCATCATCGGTCAGGACCCCTACCACGAACCCGGGCAAGCACAAGGACTCTGTTTCTCTGTCAATGAAGGAATTCGCATTCCCCCCTCACTTGTGAATATCTATAAGGAAATCCAATCCGATTTAGGTAAACCCATTCCCTCTTCGGGAAACCTTATGCGTTGGGCGCAGCAAGGAGTGTTATTGCTTAACGCTACCTTAACGGTCGAGGCACATAAGGCGGGTAGCCACCAAAATAAAGGGTGGGAAGAACTGACCGATGCCGCGATCCAAGCACTGAATGAAAAAAAACAGAACTTAGTGTTTATGCTTTGGGGCAGTTATGCCCAGCGTAAGGGGCAGTTTATTGACCGCAAACGTCACTGCGTCTTAACCGCAGCGCATCCCAGTCCCCTCAGCGCCTATAATGGTTTCTTCGGCTGCCGCCATTTCTCTCAAGCCAACGCCTACCTCACCTCCCACCATTTACCGATCATTGACTGGTAACGTCCAGCCCATCGCTCACGAGATGTAAAACAGTGAGAAAATAACGAAACCACGTAAGCGACCGCCTACGTGCTTTTTGTATCGGTAGCACTTCGATGGATGTACGTAGGATATACGTATATTTTTAATAAGTTCTTTTTAGATTTTCTTCGGTTGCGATAAATTTTGCAAATAAATTTGCGTATATGAGAAAAAAGTTGTATCTTTGCGGTCGAAAAGCAGACGCAAAGAGAAAACATTAGTTCTTAAACCACAACAGAATAAAACGAAATTATGAATAAATATACGATTACTAATATCGATGGCAATACTCTTGAGGTACAAGAATTAGAACTTGACAATCATAAAGTGCGCGTAGTATGGGACAATGTCAATCGTACGTTCTATTTCTCTGTGGTGGATGTGGTTGGTGTACTCACAGAACAGTTGACGACACGCAATGCCACATATTATTGGGGGCAAATAAAAACCAGACTAAAAAAAGAGGGCGCAAATGAGTTGTTTACAAATTGTCAACAACTGAAATTGCGTGCCGCAGATGGTAAATTATATTCAACCGATGTGGCTGACAAAGAGCAACTCTTCCGTATTATTCAGTCTATCCCAAGTAAGAAAGCGGAACCCATCAAGCTGTGGTTGGCTAAAGTGGGCGCGTTACGCATAGATCAAGCACAAGACCCCGAATTAAGCATTGACCAAGCTATTATGGATTATCGTCGTTTGGGTCATAATGAGGCTTGGATTAATCAACGCATCAAGACAATAGAAGTTCGCAAGAAACTAACTGATGAATGGAAAGATAGAGGACTAAATGAGCATGAGCATTTTGCGTTACTTACGAATCTGATGTACAAGACTTGGAGTGGTTTTACGAAAGCAGAATATATGGATTATAAAGGGTTACACAAGGAGAACTTACGAGATAATATGACAGATGTGGAGTTGCTTCTTAATGCTCTCGCGGAAGCCTCAGCAACGAGTTTAAGTAAAAAGCAGAAACCGAAAGGATTAATTGAGAATGCACAAGTCGCTCAGAAAGGAGCCACCATAGCCCGTAATGCGCGTCAAGACCTTGAAAAAGAGTTGGGTGAATCAGTTATCTCTCCCAAGAAAGCAATAGATATTGCGACTCCTATGGATGAACTTCCATTTGCAAAGGAAAAGAAATAAGTAAAGGATTTATGGCTAAATATGATATAAACGATAAGGTTCTTAATGCGACATCAAGAGCGCATGGCCGTGTGATAGAAGTAATGCCGGCTCGCAGAGGTAGGCAACTCTATCGTGTAATGTGGGAAAACGGAATCGAGAATGACGAAATGGAAAGTGATCTTATCGAAGATGTGGACATCTCTGACCCATTTGAGCGTGTTAAGAACAACATTTATGACTCGTACCAGGATTTCGCAAAACGTAATACGACTTTTAAGATTCAAAACTCTAACAATAGCACGGTGTCTTCTCTCAAGGCTGCGCGCACCTTATTTCGTGCTTATCAGTTCAAACCGTTGTTGAAATTTCTAAATTCTGTAACTCGTCGATTGTTAGTGGCAGACGAGGTGGGCCTAGGTAAAACGATTGAAGCCGGGCATATTATGTTAGAGCTCAAAGCCCGCAATCAGTTGAAGAACGTAGTGATTATTTGCCCAAAATCGCTTCAATTAAAATGGAAGACAGAATTAAAGGAGAAGTTCGGTCTAACTTTTGATATATTTGAAAAGAAAGATCAACTAATTAGTGCCTTTGAACACAAAAACGGAACTGTACGCGCCATCATCAACTATGAGAAAATACAACTGAAGAGTGTAGAAGAAGAAAGCGCAGAAGGCAAGAAATCCAAGAAGAAGGTTAATGATTTAACCGATTTTTTGGTAAAGAATAACTATCGAATCAGTTTAACGGTTTGCGATGAGGCACACAAGATGCGTAATGCGGATACACAAACATATCGTGGTGCCGAACGTGTTATGGACTGCACTGATGCAGCACTATTCCTTACAGCAACACCAGTAATGATTAGTACTGAAAATTTGTACAACTTATTGCATTTGTTGGACAACTCTAAATACTACAACTACCAGATATTTGATAACTTATTGGAGGAGAATAAACCTTTTGTTCGCTCTCTATCTAACCTGAATAGCGGGATGCCTCTTCCCTCTATAGCGGAAGAGTTAGCAAATAGTGAGATTACTACTCGGTATATGGATGCTGATGGAGAAGTTGTGCTATCAAGCGAGACAAAGACTGTGGCTCAGCGATTTAGCGAATATCCCATTTATCAGCGCGTTATGCAAAGCCTTACTCAAGGTGAAGATACCCATTCGTTGCGCGCACAATTACAACAGCAGTTATCTTCGATGAGTGTAATGAATAATATATTCTCACGTACTAGAAAGCGAGAAGTGACCACAGATTTTACTCAAGCAGAACGAGATCCACATCCTTGTCTAATCCAATTGACCAATAAAGAGCAGGTTGAGTATGACAAAGTCATTGAACAATACATAGAAGATAACTCATATACAAATTGGTACGGAGAAGAAGTGATGTCGTTTGGAGCTCAATTGGGATTGGTTCAACGCAAGCGTCAAATAGCCAGTAGTGTATATGCATACCTCAATTCGGCTGAAGATTTGGAAGAAGGTATTGATCAATATGCCGCTTATCCGGACGCGAAAATAGAATGGCTTGAGAAGATTTTGAAAGAAGTCTTCTTGGATGGTAGAAAAAAGCTCATTATCTTTGCTTTGTTTCGTAAGACCCTCACCTATTTGAATATTCGCTTAAAAGCTTTAGGATACAAGTGTGTGATGATACACGGTGGTATCAATGACAGGACCGCTATTCTGGAGCAATTTGAGCAAGACGATAGCCTACAGATTTTACTATCGAGCGAAGTTGGTAGTGAAGGTTTGGATATGCAGTTTTGTAATTCGATGGTAAACTACGACCTTCCTTGGAATCCAATGGTTGTCGAGCAGCGAATAGGTCGTATTGACCGTTTTGGTCAACTATCAGAAAAGGTGCATATCTATAATTTTATTGTGAAGGGGTCTATTCAAGAGGATATATACACTCGTTTGCTCGACAGGATTGGTATTTTCCGCGGTACGGTAGGCGATATGGAAGCTATCTTGGATGCTAAGGTTGAGAAGGCAGGTAGAGAAGGAAAGACCATACAAGAATTATACGAGGATTTGGAGAAACAATTGTACTATAACAAGCTGACCAAAGAGGAGCGTGATCGTAAGATTCAGGAAGTAGAACAGGCTATTGAAAACGAGCAGGCAAACCTAAAGCAATTGGAAGAAGGTTTAACTAACGCTCTTACCAATGATGCTTACTTTAAGGATGAAATTCAGCGTTTGGTTCGTCAAAACGCATACGTTACAGAGGCCGAACTCTATAACTATATTTATATGGTGGTGCAACTGGAGTTGACGACATGTCAGATAGAAGACATTGGCGACTATGTGTATGAGTTCCGTATGCCGCCAAGTCAAATCACTGTGCTTAAGAATTTCCTCACGAAATATCAAGGTGAGGGCGACGAAATGGAAATCGCATTTCGCGCGTTTCAAAAAAAGATTGATGGTTTGAACTCTTTCCTGTTGACCTTTCATCAAGAAAAAGCATTTCAGAATAAAGGATTAGTATATATAAATCTTTATCATCCTTTTATTCAGGCATGTTTGAGATACTATGCCGAGAAGGCGAATGATGCGGCATGCACATTTAGTTATGCTCTCCCAACGAGCGAGTTGCTTCCAACTGGCAAAACATTTTTTATGGCAGTGTATAGGCTAAGAACTTCACGTAAAGTACAAGGTTTGAAAGTAAACAGTGACATCTTATATCCGATTTCGTTTGACGTGTTACAAAACTGCATTGTGGAGAGTGAGGATGTAAATAACAAGCTATTCAGTTTATCACAAAATAGGGGGCAGCAGCAATATCTTACTTATGAAAATGTGACCGATGAGGTACTGCATAATATGCGATACGAACTAAAGGACAATATTTCGCATAAAAAACATTCGATGATGGATGAAATGAATATGCAAATACTGAATGACCAAATGCGTGAATTAGCTCAGTTGGAAGAATGGTATAAGTCTCGAAAGAAAGCTACACAAGACAAAATAAATGAGTATCAATATGCTGCATCGTACTACGAGAGCATTGAAGAAATGACGGAGGTACATAGGCTAAATCAATCGGTTGGTCAGTTGAAGTTTCAACTACGTCGATTGGATGAAGAAAAAAACAAACGTGAGCAGGACATCACGGAGGATCCTGAATTGAAAATTGAAGACGCATTGGTAGCACTCAATTATATACGAATAATCTAATATGGAAAGAACAATTGGTTTTGACTTTGGTACACACCAAACGAAAATATGTGTAGAAGAGAAAGAAGGTGCGAATATAGGTTATCACTTCTTTCAGTTCAAAGACTTGGAGGGAAAAATTAATTATCTTCTCCCTTCAATAGTTCGTATAAATCCTGACCAAACACTCTCATACGGCTATGTGGATAATGGACCGGGCGAGATTGTGCGTTATTTTAAACAAGCAACTTACTGCACAAGCGAGTTCAAGTGGTCTAATAAGATACGTGCTGACTATTTCTCAATATGGTACATTGCATACATCTTATTCTATGTAGAGCAGGCATACGAAACTAATTTTGCCACAAATATGGGTGTACCAACAGATACCGCAAGTTTAGACAAAAATAAGGTTCGTGCAGTTACCATCATGCTAAGTGCCATTAGGTTGGTGGAAGATGTCTTCCATAACGATTTAGCTGCTTTTTTGAAATGTACCATGACGGAACTTTTTGAGAAAACAGAAATTGTTCAATGTAGCAAAAAATTGAAAGAGGAGTATAGCATCTTAGTATTCCCAGAGGCATACGCATGTTTACGTCCTCTTACTGCTCGTAAAAAGATTGCAACAGGCATGAGTTTGATGGTTGACATCGGAGGTGGTACCACAGATGTTTCTTTCTTTACTATTGAGCATGGTAATGCACAAATCTACAAATTTATCTCTATTGCTAAAGGTTTGAACTTCTTAACCGGTGTTGATGGTGATGGAGACATAAAGGTCAATCCTTCATCTATTACAAATTCCTCTATTGATAATTCTCGTCAATCACAATATACCAAAGCGTTAAGTAGTAGGATTCGTGGATTGTTGGATAATTTAGAAAGCGAGTTTAGGCATGCTTGCTCATTGGACATTGAACGTCTGAACAATGCGTTAAAGAACAGGCCTATAATTTTTGCGGGAGGTGGTAGCACCTTTCAGAGTTTATGCCAAGCATACTTCAGTTTTTCTGCCGTGAGGCGCGTATCCGTTACAGATTGGAATATAACTTGTTTCCCTGAATTTGAAAAAATGGGATTGTGTCCAATTCTTAATACTGCGTATGGGTTGAGTATATCTGAATCTGCCACGCATGACGAGATTGCCATCACTCCATTCAATACAATTTTTGACAACCTTAAAGATGATCCTAATAGTGAACGAGCTAAAGCTTTGGTTACGGTTGACCCTCGCGATGGAACTGAAATCTTTGGTGTTGGAAGTGAGTACACTAACAAAGAAACGGATATTGCATGGCGCTTATTTCGTTTTGTCTCAAGTCGTAGAATGATAGAAAGACCTCTATCTGCTCACGACATATCTTTTCCTGACACAATTACTCGTGTTCGGAGTTCAGAGATCAAATTTCCCAGTACTGTTGTTAAAAAAACGGATACAACATCTACCATAAAGTCTAATGTCCACAAGTTAGAGCATGACCAACAAGATGTTGACGATTATCTAATGTTGAATTATGAACATCATATTCCTATTACAGATAGGTTACGCGATTTGTATGCCGCAAATATTCCAGACGCAGGCGTTCGTGAGAATTTCTTACTACGTGTAGCCGAACTCAATATTGAATGTGAACTTTACGAAGAGCAGCAAAAGAAAGATCGAGAGGCACGCGAATATCTGAACAAAATAAAGACTCAGCCGTTGAAGTTCTTCAATATGGCTTCTATACCACCAGAGAAAGAGCATAAATCAACAACAATCTATAAAGGCAAAGAATCTAATTTGTCAGTTGAGAAAGATAAAAAGCCTTCGGAGTTAATCACCCTTCCTATTAAAAAAACAGAAATCAATGTGGATTTTAAGAAGGGAGATAGAGTTGGCTTTCTGGATTCTGTGGGATTTGGTGTTGTGGTTCGCTTGGTAGAGTCAAATCGATATGTCGAAGTTGAGACGGATGAGGGATTTATAATTAATATGCCGATATCGAAGTGTGTTAAAACTAATACCGAAGACCAATATTTTCAACAATCAAGACAACAGTCAACTCAACCAGTTGCGCCTAAACCACAGATAATAGAAAAGAAAGAATCTATTTCAAAAGAGGAAAAACAGATGCAAGTTGGTTTGGCTGCATTGATGGAAAAATATAATAGAAAGAAATAACTTATGGCAGCATCAACAAATTGACCGTGCAAATGCCCCTACGCAAAGGCGACATAGTAATTACAATATTGCTTAACCGAAGAAGAAGGAGAAGAAGAAAAAAGAAAAGTCGGTATTAAAATGTATCATAAACAAACAAAACTCGCCCATAAAATGCAAAATACTCCATTTAAACGTAAGATTGATTCTGTTTTTGAGGCATGGAAAAATAAGCCTCAACACCATCCTATTGTCGTGAAGGGATGCCGTCAGTGTGGTAAGACATATTCTGTTCGGAAATTTGCAGAAGAACATTATAGGTATGTTGTGTATCTGGATTTTTTCAAACACCCCGAACTGAAAACTATATTTGATGACTCGTTAGACGTGGATAAACTGACACGGAGTATTACCATGAGCGGGGTGGAAAATGCCAAATTTGTCGCAGGGGAAACTTGTTTAATTTTGGATGAGATACAGGATTGTCCTCGTGCTCGCACATCACTAAAGTTTTTTAGTATTGATGGACGATATGATGTAATGTGTACTGGTTCATTGCTTGGGGTAAATGGTTATAAGACAGAACAAGAACAACAAATAGAAGATAATGCACCCATTCCTGTTGGATACGAGCAGATAATAAATATGTGTCCAATGGACTTTGAAGAGTGGCTATGGGCAAACGGATTTACAGATGAACATATTGACCTGCTACGCCAACATCTCAAAGAAAAGACTCCCGTAGAACCTGCCATTCATCAGCGTATGCGCGAATTGATGCAGCAATATGCTATTGTTGGCGGTATGCCCGCAGCGATACGTACATTCTTCGAAACAAATGATATGCAAGAGGTGGCAACTGTTCAGCATAATATAATTGCAGATTATCAAAGCGATATGGTCAAATATGCACCTTTAGTAGATCGACCCAGAATACGTGAATGTTTTGATAGTATCCCTGCTCAATTAAGTCGAGAATACAAAAAATTTACCTATACTTCTATTCGTAAAAATGCTCGTGGAAAAGACTATATCGGGAGTTTGCAATGGATAGAGGATGCCGGAATTATTCGTCGTTGTTACAATACGGAAATAACCGAATTGCCCTTGGACGGGAATGCCATTCGGAGCGAATTTAAGGTTTATATGGCAGATACAGGATTATTTGTCAGTATGTTAGAGGAAGGAACTGCGTGGAGTATTGCTCGGGGAGAGTTATATACTTACAAAGGAGCCATCTTTGAAAACCTCTTGGCAGATATATTTGGTAAAATGGGACGCAAATTATACTATTACCACAAAAATGGAGGCGTGGAACTGGACTTTTTGATTCGCTATTATGGAGAGTGTGTCCCTGTTGAATGCAAAGCCGTAAATGGGAATGCCAAATCTCTGAAAACAGTATTGCAAAATCCTGATAAATATCATATGCAACAAGCCATCAAAATAGGTGATTATAATATTGGTCAATCAGGAAACATTTTGACCATTCCTCATTATATGGCGTTCTTATTGACCGAAATGTAATTTACACAAGGAAGGGAAGAAAGTTCTCATCCTTACAGGCAGGAGCGGCATCAAGGAACTAAGCAAATGAAGAACTTTACCGTCGCTACTGTCGCTACTGTCGCTAAAATCTGTCCGTGAAAATTCGGATTAAAAACCTAATCCACTTATTTACAGTCCCATAACTGCGTGAGGATATGTGAGGAAAGTTGAGGAATTTGGGAAATTCACTATCGCAAGCGTGTCTGTTAACGTAGCAATAACGTAGCATAATAGGCCCTACGTAGGCTTGACAGAGCCTCGATTTAGCCTTCTTCACCCATAACACCCCCGTAGCGTCATTGGACAGCCGTAGGCCCTACGTGGGCTTGTCGTGAGGTGTCTTATACGGAATAAGGTTTACTCATACGGAATCAAAAAATGTACTATTTTTAAGATTTCAGATTTATGAGTAAAACAAGAAACAATTATTTAGAGTCATTTAAACTTCAAGTTTTAAGTGATTATTATGCGAACG
>JAZQOG010000030.1:0-27171 GCA_045627765.1 Paludibacteraceae bacterium
GTCCGGACATAAAACAACGACCGGAGTAGCTGACACACAGAGCTCCGTGGATAAAGGCTCCCAACTCGATGGGGGGTAGGGGAGTAGAGGAGTAGGGGAGTAGGGTTGCTTGTGAAATCTTACGTATCTCTTCTATACTGAGTTCGCGGGCAAGGACAACGCGCTTGAAACCGAGCGATTGCAGGTAAAGTACCTGTTCGGGGGTGCGGTTGTCACATTGTGTAGAAGCGTGCAAGCGAATAGGGGGTAAGTCTTCGTTGAGAAGGCTAAGGTCTTGTATGATGAGCGCATCTACGCCTGCGCGATAACAGTCCCAAGCGATCTTCACGGCTTGCTTACGCTCTGTGGGGGTGAGCAAAGTGTTTAACGTTACGAGCACCTGCACATGATAGGGGTGGGCATAACGAACGAGTTCGGCAATGTCCGCTATGCTATTCGCTGCTTTCTCGCGAGCACCAAAACTGGGCGCACCGATATAAACGGCATCCGCACCGGCTTGGATGGCTGCTTTAGCGACATTGATGTCGCGTGCAGGGGCTAATAATGTTATTTGTTTCTCATCCATGTGGCAATCTCATACATCACTATTCCTGCCGTCACACTGACATTAAGCGAGTGTTTGGTTCCGTACTGCGGCAGTTCGATACAACCATCGCAAGCGTCTATGACGGCTTGATCTACCCCGAAGACTTCGTGACCTAAGACGACCGCTATGGGAGCCCCCTCCCGACAGCCCATATTTGGGCGTCCCCCCGAAGGGGAGGAGAGGGGTAGAGGGGTAGAGGAGTAGGGGGGTAGGGTTCGCAAGACTTCGTCGAGGGTTTGGCTGTCGTGGGCTTGTTCGATGGCGAAGACTTGGTAGCCTCGTTGTTTGAGTTCGTGTACCGCGTCTATAGTGTTCTTAAAATAACTCCAATCAACGGTTTGTTCGGCACCGAGGGCGGTCTTGTGCATCTCCACATTCGGGGGACAACAACAGATACCGCATAGATAAACACCCTCAATAAGGAAGGCATCTGCCGTGCGGAAGACCGCACCTATATTGTGTAAGCTTCTCACGTTATCCAACACCACGACCAGCGGCAGTTTCTGGGCTGCGTGGAACTGCTCGGGCGAGAGCCTGTTCATTTCGGATATAGTCAGTTTTTTCATTGCAATAAATAGGGGAGGGTAATAGTTAGTTTATGTGCCTTATCGTCAATCGCCACGATAAAGTCCTCGTGTAACGGAATTAAGGACCGCTGCACTGTAGGACCGCTGGCGCTGTAAGACCGCTTCGCTGAAAGACCGCTGGCGCTGTAAGATAAAGTGGCTAAGATGTTCTCCGTACTGTCGTCGATGGCGGTGATAGTGCCTAACGCACCTTGATCCGTATCTTCTACCTCGTAACCGATAAGGTCGGTCCAAGCCATCTCATCTTCGCTTGCCTCCGACAAATCGGTTCTAAGCATATACGCTTCGGCTTGCAGCAGGGGTTGGACTTGCTGCTCGGTGTCAATGTCTTGTAACTCAAACACAATCCCGTCGGCTCCTTTCGTAAACCAGTCTTTCACGCGGAAGGGTACTAATATATGGTCAAGCGAGAGGATCAACCAATCACTCTGAGCCTGCTCCCAATAGTCGTGGGTAGTGCGGCAGAGGATGGCGCCTTGCTTGCCGAACGAACGAACCATCGTTCCGATAGATATAACTTGCTCTAAGGTAATCATAACACTTCATCTACTTTTTGTAGGTTGACATAAACGATATATCCTTTCACTTGGTAGCCCATCTGACCATAGAGGGTGATATATTCGCGAACCTGCTCTTGATACTCGCGTTTGTGCTCCGAACCAAACTTATAATCAATGATCGTAGCCACATTCCCATCTATCATCACGCGGTCGGGGCGAAGGGTGTGCCCGTCGCTTAACAATATATCCCGTTCGCAAAGCACTTGCTCGTGCCTCTCAAACCAACCGTACGACCGCGCAAAAGCGAGAAAACGCTCCATCTTTGTTTGTAAGTCGTCCGTGTCTTCGGGTCGTATCCGCCCTTCTCGTTGCATCTTCTCCAACGCAGCAGGTGCATCCTCGTAAGTGACGATACCTGCAAGCCAATCGTGCATGATGATTCCGAGGTCGCGGATGTCGAGGGTAGGGGGGTAGGGGAGTAGGGGAGTAGAGGAGTAGGGTGAGTCGGTGGGTAGGGTGCGCGTACGGAGGGCGAGGCGGTGGTTGAGGGGAGTGGATTGATAGATAGCGGACCGCTGCGCTGAAGGACCGGCTTCGCCTGAAAGACCGCTATCGCTGAAACGCCTTTCGGCTACCGCTTGCGCTGAAAGACTGCCGGCGGTGATACCGTCAGGGTAGAGGATAGATAGTGCCTGTCCGATGTTTGTCGGTTTTTTCTTGCCTTCGGTAGCGAAAGCCTGTCCGAAAGCGTAGAGTTCGCGTTTAGGACGAGTGAAAGCCACGTAGGTGAGGTTGGTGTTGTCCATATAAAGGTTCATCAACTCCTCGGCGTAGGCATCCACAAAGTCCGTATCCAGTAGTTTCTGCGTGAACTGCACAGGAATAAGGTCTAACTCGTGGGTCAGCGGACATTGCGCCTCGGTGATCGTTCGGGTGTCGCACCATAGCAGTTTAGACGAGTCTAACTTACTGGGTCCAATGCTCCAATTAAGGAAGGGGATAAGAACGATGTCCCACTCCAATCCTTTCGCTTTATGAATCGTCATCACTTGTATCGCCTCCGAAGCGGGGCAAGGAATCTGAATCTTCGTCTCGCGGCGTTGCCAGTATTCAAGGAAAGCAGCGATGTGGGCAGGGTGAGACGAGATAAACTCGTACACGATATCTTGGAACGTCGTCAGATAAGGAACCGCATTGGGCACTTGGTCGAGGTGATAGGTGTCGATGATGGCTTGTACCAAGTCGTATAGCGGTAGGCACGTTAAGTCGTCTATGCTCGTTTGTGCTATTCCCGTCTGCTCCAAAGCTAACTGTAACCGCGCTTGCGTGAGGGTGTCCTGCGGATTGAGTTGCAGGATCATAGAGCAAACGATGAGCGTGATCGCGGGGTGTTTGCTGAGCAATAACCCTTCTGCCGTTTGTATGGGATAGCCTTTCTCGATGAGGAACCGGGAGATCAGTTGCACATCTTTCGAGGCACGAGCGAGGATGGCTATCTCGCGGAAGGGAACACCCCTCTGTCGTGCGTCATCAATGATAGCAGGGATCCGGTCTAATGCCATCTCTTCGGCTTGTGCCGGGGTCTCGGTGGGTAAGAAAGTGAATTGCACACAACCCTTCTTATTGCTTTTCACCTCTTGCCGAACGGTGTTATAACTATCCAGTAACTGCTGTATTCGTTCGGGCTGCGGATGTTTCTTTCCCATCGCTGCGGCGTAGTGTTCTGCTACCCAAGGGAGGTATTGCTCGAACAGCGCATTATTCGTTTCCACCACCTCTTTGGCACTGCGATAGTTGTTTTCCATCTTTGGCATCTCGTGCTTAGGGAAGTCCTTTGCCACTTCGATGGCGAGTTGTTTCCAATCGCTGTTGCGGAAGCGGTAGATACTCTGCTTCACATCGCCTACCACCATGTTCGCGTGCCCGTTGGCATTACTCTCTTCGATGAGAGGGCGGAAATTGAGCCACTGTGCTTTGGAGGTGTCTTGGAACTCGTCTATCATAAAATGGTGGAAGGTGGTGCCTAATTTCTCGTAGATGAACGGCGTCGAACTGTTGTTGGTCACGCGCAAGAGGAGTTGGTTGATATCGGCAATAGGCAACCTTTTCTGCTCTTTGTTCGTGCGCTCTATCTGCTCCGCGATAGCCACGATCGTTCCTAACTCGTTGAAGTGCTTGAGTATCTCTACGGCGGTCTTGTCTTTGGCTTCGACAGCCGCGAGGAGTCTTGCCTTGAACGAACGCATAAACGTCAAGTCCGTCAACTTAGGCTCGATGGTGGGTAATAACTGTTGCACTTCCTCTTTGAGTAAATAATGGGCAATCTTCTTGATATCCTCCTTGGGGTTCCATCGCTTGCCTTGTAAGATATTATCTATGGTGAAGTCGCGTATCCAATCGTTGAAGATAAGGTCATCAACGGCTTGTTCTACAATCTCTTCGTCATCGAGGGAGAGGTTAAAGAGGGCGGGCAGACCTAACTCGTGAGCGAACTGCCTTACGACCATCTGGAAGAATCCGTCAATGGTCGATACCGCAAAATGGGTATAGTCTTGCAAGATGTGTATCAGGGCTTGCCGTTCTTGGCTATCTTCGGGGGCTTTGTTCAGTTCCGCTAAGATACGCTGTTTCATCTCCGCCGTCGCTTTCTTGGTGAAGGTCACTGCCAGTATATGCCGATAGGCTCGCTGCTCGTTGGGGTCAGCGAGTAATAATCGGATATATTCGTGGGTCAGTGTGTACGTCTTCCCCGATCCGGCGCTTGCTTTGTAGATGGATAACATATCAGTTTGTGATGCGGATACTGCCGCTGGTTTTCGTTGTGGTGTAGCGTTTGAGGTGCTCTTTCGATATCCCTTTGTCGGGAGAACCGATACCGCTGCCGATATTATATTGTTCGCCGCATTCGGGACAAGTCGCAAAACACCCATCTACGTGAATACGAATCGGCTTAGCATACTTGAGATAGCAGTTAGGGCAAGCCAGATCGAAACTCGCGTAGGGGTTATTGCTGTTGTTCGTGACCACAGTCACCACGCCTCCGTAACCGAACGCACCGGTACCTTCTTGGCGATAGACCGTCTGACCCAGATAATGCAAACCGTCTTCATCTGCCGTCACAAAATCTCCCCACGTACCAGCGAAGAAATGCACAAAGATCCCTTCATCTTTGATGATGAGGTTCACCGGACGAGCGGGAATAGAGGAGACGGGCTCTTGATAACAACCCGTCAAGAGCATCGCCACAAGGGGAAATATCAACGCACGCGGATTCATTTAATAGACGGAGGATAAGTGAATGATAAAATGTAGGGTCGAGTAGGGCGGAATAAACGATACCGTTCCTTCCGTTCCTTGTGCTTCCTCGCCGTACCCTAAATCGTAGGGGATATACAACTCGATGTCGCCGTGGGTGTGGACCTTCTTCACCCCTTCCGCAAAACCGGCAATGAGTTGGGAGACCATCGTGCTTTGGATGGGCGCACTTTGGAACTGGAACCCATTGATGAGGTACCCCTCGCAAGGGTAGCACGAGATATAACTGGCATCATTCGGTACCGCCTCTGATCGGAAGTCGTCTTGTAGGATACGATAGACTAGTCCTGTGGATGAGGTCTGAAAACCCGGTTGTTGTTTGACTTGTTCGAGTACCATTTGGTTGCGGGCTTTCCAGTCGTACCACTCGTCATGTTTGCACCCCGTCAGGAGCACTAACGTTAATAGGAAAAAAGGAATTATTTGCTTAGCCATAAGGATGGATTTAATATGTTTCGGTCTTTATATATTTGGAAATAGAGTTCGGTCTTATTATCTTCGTCGGGGTTGGTGTAGATGGTGCCTATCGCTTGTTTAGTGCTCACCTTATCGCCCTGTTTGACGCTTAGTTTGCTTAGTCCTGAATATACGGACCTGTAGTTTCCGTGTTGGATAATCACCGCGTAGGTGTTGTTCATCACGAAGCACGAACTGACTTGCCCTTCATATACCGCGCGGGCACTCGCCCCTTTGGTGGTTTGTAGGTAGATACCTTTATTGTCGATGATGACTTCTTTGTAAACGGGGTGGGGGTGTTTGCCGAAGGTGCCGGATATATGTCCTTTCTCGATGGGCCAAGGCAAACGACCTTGGTTGGCTTCAAAACCACCGGCTACGAGTTGTTGCTCTTTGGTCAGTGCCGGAGCCGACTGCGTTTGCTGACGGATCTGCTTGTCGATCTTCTCGTTTAACTCCGCTACTTGTTTCTGTTGTTTTTTGAGTTTGGCTTTGAGGTCTTTCTCTTGTTTCTTGAGTTCGGTGAGCATCTGTTGTTGTTTGCGCTCGTTACGACTCAACTGCTCCGCCTCGCGTTTCTGCGTTTTGAGGGAGGACTGTTTGTTTTTGCGGTTAGCGGCTAACTGAGTGTTTTTATCCTCTATCTCTTGTTTCTTAGCGGTGATCTTCTCTATCTGTTGACTGCGATAGTAACTGAACTCGCGTATATAGCGTAGTCGTCGCAGGAGTTGTTGGAAGTTCTGTGACGAGAACAGGAAGATCAGCGGTGACTGGTGCATCTGTGTATAATGGGCTTGCCGAACGAGGCGAGCGTATTCGTCTTGTAGTCCTTGCAGTTCTCCTTGTAGTTGTTTTTTGTTGGCTTGCAAGGTGTTCATTTGTTGGTCTAAAGCAGAGATCTCTTGGTTGAGGTTAGAGATCAGTTTGCGTTGGGTTTTGATGTTTTGGTTGATTAGCTCCAACTTATTCAGTGTCACTTTTTTGTTTGACTGTGTCTGTTGTAGCATCTTATTGGTGGTTGCAATCTGTTTCTCGAGGTCTTTCTGTTGTTGTTGCAACGAACTCACACTCTGCGCCATCGCAAAGGGTGCCACCCAAATCAATAAATATGTTAATATCCGTTTCATCATTTTCACTCTCATTTTCACTCTCACTTTCACTTTCACTTCATCATTTCTTCTATTTGTTTTTCTTCAAACCTCAACGCCGACAAGCGATTCATATTGACGGGTACGTTATAGCGGATCTCTTTGTAATCAATATCCAGTATCACCGTATGCCCTAACACCACGTACGAGCGCAGCGTCGAGGTCCGCCCCATAGGCAGTATCTCTCCGGTCGCTATCTCCTGCAGGTGGTCAAACGTGAGGGCAGGGGAGCTGTATTGCGTAACCTGATTATAGGTCAACGGAATACGGGTCATCGTGGTCTTATCGTACACCACCGCCTCGTTCGGTGTGGCTTCCAAGCGGAAAAGCTCTACCCCGACAATAGGCTGAATCGACCAGATGACGAGCGAGTCGATAGTCGTGGAAAAACTCACTTTGCCTGTATAGACTTGTTGGTCAATGGTCACACTCACATGCGCCGAGGGCACTCCTACCGTCTTCACACTTTGGACCTGCTGCTCCGCTTGTAACGGTGTCGCCGTGCTATATTCGTAGGACTTACACCCCACCATCAAACACGCTAAACACGCTAAACTCACTCTCACTCTCACTTTCACTTTCACTTTCACTTAATCTTTTCAAGGTGTTGAATAATTTCTTGTTTGGCTGGACCTTCTTCTACGAGGTTGGCCGCTTTTTGTAAATAAAACTTCGCTAAACTATCTTGTCCTTTGAGGTGTAATATCCACCCGTAGGTATCCAAGTACGAAGCCGTTTCGGGTTGTATCTGTATCGCCTTAAAACTCATTTGTTCCGCTTGATTGAGGTCGCCTTTGTGGGTGGCGAGGTAGTAAGCGTAGTTATTGAGGATAAGGGCGTTCTCGCCGTCTAACTGTAGGATAGCTTCATAAACGGGAATCAACTTCTTGCCCGAGGCATTCGTATTTTCCAGCACCAATGCTTTTTGTACCAGTATCGGTAAGTCCGTCGGGTCTTCTTTGAGATAGGTGTCTAAGAGTTGAATGGCTTTATTATACTTTGCTTGTTTGATGGCGATGTTATATCGTGCTAACGCGCTATACCGCGAATAACCGAGGATACGTTCTATTTGGTCGATGGCATAATCGGCACTTTTATAGTCGCCTGCCTCTTGGGCTATCTGCATCAGACTATTCCACGCGTCGGGGTCTTCGGGGTTGGCTTTGGTAGCCGCTTTAATCACTTGTAAGGCCTGTTCTATTTTCCCCTCGTTCATTAGGGCGGTTAGGTGGTGCGTATATAAATCGTTGGGTGCGCACTCGTACGCGCGTAAGAAATAGCCTTTCGCTTTGTCGTGATCGCCTACGGCATCGTAGATGATACCCAAGTATTCTTGGGTTTTTCCGTCGGTGGGTAGGATGGCTTCGCAGAATTTCAGCAGCGAATAGGCTTGCGTATATCTCCCGTCGTCTAACGCTTTCCGCGCCGCGTAGAAGTTATAGTAGAACTGCGCCTCTCTCTCCGCCTCTAGGGCCACTGCACTCTGCCCGATGCACAGCGCACACAGCAATAATATCACTCTCACTTTCACTCTCACTTTCACTCTCACTTTCACTCTCACTTTCACTTCGTCCCCGAATGTCCAAATCCCCCTTCGCCTCTTTCTGTTTGTTCGAGTATATCGACTTGGAACACGTCGGGTCGTTCTACGGGTGAGATAAGCATCTGGCAGACGCGGTCGCCGGATTCGATGGTTTGGGGTTCGTTACTGAGGTTAATGATGATCGCGCAGATCTCTCCGCGGTAGTCGGAATCGATGGTACCGGGGGTGTTAAGCACAGTCAGTCCGCGTTTGAGCGCCAGCCCACTGCGTGGGCGTATCTGTGCTTCGTAGCCGCGAGGGATCTCCATATATAATCCCGTCGGGATAAGGCGACGCTCTAAGGGTTGCAATGTCACGGGTTGGGGAAGAAACGCGCGCAAGTCCATGCAAGCGGCTTCTTCGGATTCGTACTTCGGCAGCGGGTTATTGCTGCGGTTGATAAATTTGATAGTCATATTATTTATATTTATTTCACTTTCACTCTCACTTTCACTCTCAAAACCTCTTCTCCACAAGCACTCTCAACCCCTCTTCCACAATCTGTATGTGTATATCTTTCTCCATTTGCACGGGGTCGCCATCAATATGGAACGACCCTTCTTTCTCGCGATACAGCATCACCTCTTTGGCTTTTGCGCCATCCATGAACAGGCTCTTATCCAGCATCTTCGTGAACAGTCCTACGGCGAGCACCGGTGCTGCGAACACGGCTTTGTCGCTCATGATACAGATATCCATTTTCCCATCTTGAATACTCGCTTTCGGGGCGATGTAGGCTTCGTTACCCCATTGGTTCGCATTTGCGAAGGTGATGAGGAAGGCCGGCGTGGTGATATCTATTTCACTTTCACTTTCACTTTCACTTTCACTTTCCACTTTCCCTACAATATGATAAGTCTCGGGCTTATAGGTAATCAAGTCTTGTACGATCTTTTGGATATAGGTCTTGAATCCTCTTTTCCCGGCAGCGGCGAACTGTTCGGCTATCATTGCATCAAAACCCGTGCCACAAGTGGTTACGAACACGTGTCCGTTGGCTAATCCGTAGTCGGCAGCGATGGGTTCGCAGTGGTTGAGCATTTCTATGGCGCGGTTAAGGCGCATAGGGATATTCAGGTGTCGAGCGAGTCCGTTTCCGCTGCCCATGGGGATGATGCCCATAGCGGTTGGTGTATCGCGTACACCGCGAGCGACTTCATTGACGGTGCCGTCGCCTCCGACAGCCACGACGGCATCAAAACCCATTTGAGCAAACTGTTTCGCCAGTTCCTCTGCGTGTCCGGCTCGTTCGGTAAAGACGATATTCGGCAGCCATTGGTTTTTGTCCAATGTTTGGGTAATGATTTTCGGCAGTTTCTGCTTCTTCTGCGTCCCCGCAATAGGGTTAATGATAAAAGCGATATTTTTCATCTTCGTAGGGCATAATTAAAAAAATCGTACAAAGATACGACTTTTTTTTGATATATGCAAATTTATCTGTCATTTTTCTTGCAAAACTTTTCAAAGAACGCATCGCGGGCTGCAATCGCTTCGGGAGTGTTTGCCTCTTTTTCGGCTTTTTCTCGCTCTCTCTGTCGCTGTTCCCTCATTTCCTCCTCAATCGCCAACACCTCTTGCGAAACGCCAGCTTGAACACGCGCAATAGCCTTCGCTGCATTCGCTTTTTCCATTTTCATTCGTCGTTGATCATAATTGAACAACTCCGATTTCCAATTGCGAACTATACCATTTTTGCTAAATCGCCACCCATTACCATTGTAGTGATTAAAGAACTCTTTGCAAAGTGCAATAGAGATTGTTGGATAGTGTTCTTGCGCATATTTAACGACTTCTTCTTCCGTGGTGGGGTAGGGTTCAAAATGATAAGTTTTAACAATTTTATTTGTGTGTGTGACGGCTTGCCCGTCTTCTTTTTTTACAACACACATTTGTGTTGTTTTTTATTGTTATATATTTTATTGTTATTATATATTATAGTATTATTTTCTTTGTTACTTTCTTTTAATACTGCCGCATTTTGCGTCTTGGTAGGGTCTATTATTCCGTTTGTAGCCTCAATCTCTTTTCGGTACTCGTCAAGGTTTTGTGCATCTATAACGGGGTAATCGGTTGTACTCTTTCTTCCGCAGTATTTGTAATCCGGTAGGGGATAACCCTTTATAGGATGGGCTTGGAACTCGTAGCGATTGGAATTTTCAGTGCAGGGTTCTGCATAAACCAAACCGCGTTCTTTAAGTTTTTCAATAGCTCTTCTTAATGTTTTTGGTTCTATCTCTAACCAACCCGCCAAGTCCAAGTAAGTGCCCAAAAAGGCACGTTTTCTTGTTAAGCAATACAACGCGGAAAACACCTCAAGGGTCGAGCCCTTGAGGTTGTAAGGATGATGTTTCATTTCAGCACAAATTATAAACGCTTGTCCGTCTTTCATTGTTTTGTGGATTAAGGAGTAAGGATCAAGGAGTAAAGACTTAAATGTTTTGTCTGCAATGAGTAAGTCTGTAGTATTTAGTCTTTTGTCCTTTGTCTTTGTTCCTTTGTCCGTAAGAGTAATCACGTGAGCTGACCGAAGGATCACCGAAGGGTTACCGAAGGATTACCGCATGGTGTTCCCGCTTAACGGGAAAACCGTCTCTAGGGAAAGGGCTTTTTTGCCAAATCTCGCCCTATCTATCTTCACATCTTTCTCCATTAACGGTGAGGGATTGTGTCTCTCTTCCGCGATTCGCAACCGCGGCTCGCAGACCCTGTCCCTTCTCGGCGAAAGTCTTTCGCCGTTTTTATCGGCAAAGTCGTCGTTTCAGCAAGAACAGTGTTCTTGCGTATCGTTCCTCGCGCTTTTTTCTTTAATTTTGCAAAAAAATTTGTATATATCGAAAAAAAGTCGTACCTTTGCACCCAAATTTGTGCAAATCATTAAACAATATGAAAAACGAAGTTAATCGTGCCCTTGTGGCTAAGAAAAAACTAACTATTTTATTCGCCCTTTTGACGCTGAGCGTGGGACTATGGGCAGAGACAAAACCTGCCGGAGCAGGAACAGAATTGAACCCGTATCTACTTGCAACTGTTGAGGACCTGCAATGGTTCTCTGCTCAAGTTAATCAAGGAGGGGGAAATGTGTTTCTTTGCGCCAAACTGATTAATGATATTGGATATTTGGACGAAAGCAATCGTTATTTCCATTTGACTCCTATAGGCAGTGCTGTTACCGGTGGGGGATATAAAGGCAATTTTGATGGGAATGGTCATTCTATCGTCAGGATGCTTCAGGATGAAGATGACGGAGCCGATAACATGGGTCTATTCGGAAAGATAAATTGCGGTCATGTTCACCATTTGGGTATGGTGGATTGTAAAGTTTATGCCAGTGGCAACTATTCGGGTATGATCTGTGCCGATTTGGCTTGCGGTGGGATTGACCATTGTTTTGTGCGTGGTGGAACTTTACTTAGAAACAACTATGGTGGAGGACTGGTAGGCTCATGTTATACCAACGGTTATCTGCATGACTGCTATGTTGGAGGCGCCTTTCAAGTGCGTGTGTATTACGGTCACAACTCGGCAAGAACGGGTTCCATTGCCGGAGAAGTGTATGGAACGATTACCAATTGTTACGCGGAGAATGTAGCGACTTGTGATGAGGATGTGTTTACCCATAAAGTAGGTAACCCGACTATAGAAAATGTGGAGATGGTGACAAAGGAAGATTTTGCTTCCGGCAAGATTTGTTATTATTTGAATAATATATCCACCTATCCGTTTTACCAAACTCTTGGAACGGACACTTATCCTGTGCTGGATGCTTCGCATGGTCGTGTTTATGCTTCCTTTATCGGAGGTGACCTCGTTTTTAGCAATACGGAACCTACGCATGGAAATATCTTCCACCCTCAATCGAAGCCTACTTGTGAAACACGCGGCTTTACTCAAGACTGCTATGAGAATCTCGATAACGGCAAAATCTATGAGGATTTGGAGTGCACAAAGGAGTTAGATCCGGCTGTTGTTGTCCGCTATGCGAAGTTTGCTGCCAGTCCGGTGCTCAACCTTAACTCCTTTTCCATCAAAGAAGACACCGCCTACAACGGTGTACCCTTCCACTGGGCAGTAGAGAAAGATTTTGAACCTACATTTGAATATGAAGAAATGTATTCGATGGAATTTATTGTGAATGATGACACCCCTACCAATGCCCGCATAAAATGGTACAAAAGTTTGACGAGTAATAAAAGTTATGAACATTTTTATTTCTACGTGTATGTAAACGGAAACACGGTATCGTACATTGAAAAGGAAACTAAAGAAGCCATGTTTGTTGTTCCGTTAGGCGGTTTGAAAAATGGGGATAGTATTAAGATTAATGTAAAAAGAAAAAGCCTTTTTAATGAGGGTTCTACAACTATTGCTGCCACATTGGAGTATTGCAGTCCTAACTGCGGAGCGTATTCCGATATCACTATCACGCCGACTGCTCCTTCTTTCCGCAAGGCACAAGGTACAGCAGATCCCACTTTCTCCTACAAAGTGGAAGGACATATCCTTGATGAGTTTCCTTTGCGAAACATCACCGTGACACGAGAGCAAGGAGAGACTCCCGGCAAATACATCCTCACCGCCTCCTGTCCCAAGGGTGCCAATCCCAATTACAATATTACGTTTAAGACGGAAACCTTCACCATAGTCAACACTATTTACCATCCGCGGGCGGTCGCCCCTGATTGTCAATCTTTCGGTTGGAAACGCACTTGTTGGGAAGAGGTTGAAACACATTTGTTGTACATGGATTCTATGCTGACTCAAAACATATCTTGGGAGGACGCTATTGCTTACCCCGAATTAGTCACAAATTGTTTTACTGCCACATCAAGCGGGTGGAGAGAACATACTGTTGAAACAGATGTAGGACGAGGGGGAGATATTCGAACCGGTACATTTCATATATATGGTAGAAATATAAAAAATGCCCGATTGGAGATTTTGTCTAGAATATATTATTCAATGCCTTCTCATATATTGGATGCAATTGAGGGAACATACGAATATGGTGAAAAGAAAGGGACTTGGTACTTGGATCCGGCAATAAGGTGTCGTTATATTGATTTGCCTGATTTGAAATATGGTGATGAATTGAAAATTACATGTAAACCGCAGATGTTAATTGAATTGGGAGGAGTACCATTTCTTTTTACTTTGGAATACTTAAGCGACAACTGCGGCGAGGCTGATTCCGAAGACACCGCTCTGCCCACCTTGCCATACGAAGACAGGTCGAGGAAAGGGGCGCTCAAAGTACTGAAAGATGGCCACTTCCGCATCATTCGTGGAGGCAGAGCCTATACGATTATGGGAGTAGAGGAGTAGGGGAGTAGAGGAGTAGGGAGAGAAATTTAGCGCGGCGAGCCGCTAAGGAGCGATTTAGCGCCTTCGGCTAAGGAGCGCAAGCTAAGGAACTAACTAACGACTAAAAAAACAAATATGAAAAAAATTCTATTTTTATCGTTGGCCCTGACGCTGAGCGTCGGACTGTGGGCAGAGACACAAAAGGTGTCTTATCTTTATCCCGTGTACAACACCGCTGACGACCCCACTAGCGGGATTAAGGAGTGGCAAACCGGCAGCGTAGAGGCTACCGAAATCACCAACGCTTCCTCTATTTTGGCAGCAGGTTGGTATGTCGTTAAAGGTAATGAAGTAACAACCGGTTCTCTCACTTGCTCCGGTGCGGTTCACCTTATCCTCGCCGACGGTGCCAAACTCACCGCAACGGGAGAAGAGAACACTCCCGGTATCCAAGTATCCGGTGATGGCAATTCGCTGACTATCTATGGTCAAATCGATCAATCCGGTCAACTGATTGCAACTGGAGAAAGACGCGGTGCCGGTATCGGTGGAGGATTTCAAGTTTCCGGCTCTAATATCACCATCAACGGCGGAGTAGTTACGGCAATCGGAGGAGAAGGTGCTGCCGGTATCGGTGGCGGAAGTAGTGCTTCCGGTTCCAATATCACCATCAATGGTGGTATGGTTACGGCAACCGGTGGAAATGGTGGTGCCGGTATCGGTGGCGGAAGTGGCGGTTCAGGCTCTAATATCACTATCAATGGTGGTGAGGTTAAGGCAACTAGTGAAAATTTTGGTGCCGGTATCGGTGGCGGAGGTACTGGTAACGGTTCTAATATCACTATCAATGGCGGTAAGGTTATAGCAACCGGAGAAGTAGATGCTGCCGGTATTGGTGGAGGAAGTCATGCTTCCGGCTCCAATATCACCATCACCGGCGGTGATGTTACGGCAACCGGTGGAAAATACGATCAGACAACGTTTGGTGCCGGTATCGGTAACGGGGGAAGTTCGAAGACCCCTGCTTCTGACATTAAAGTGGCTACGACCCATATTGTAAAAGCAGGTGCTACAGAAAATCCTACCGAGGAGATTGCAACTAATCGTACAGACGACACCGACATCGCAAACGATTTGGCAGGCAAACAATATGTAACCATAAAGATTTCACTATCGGGATACAAAGCCGATGCTATCGCTGAAATAGAATTAGCTATCGTGGGCGTTACCGATGAGAATATCCTTGGCATCACCGATAAGGCAAAAGAGGACATCAACAAAGCTACAACCAAAGAGAATATTGACGCTATCAAGACTTTTGCCTTAACTAAGATTAATGCCCTTGTCCTGATTCAAACTGCCCGTCAAGGCATTCAGAATACCGAAATCAATAAGATGATTGATGGCGCTTTTAATGACATTCTAAGAGGGGGACCTGATGCAACACCGGGAATCGAAGAAATACTGAAACAGATTATGACCATAATCCAATCTTTCCAAATCGGCAAAGAAGAAGGTCTTGCCGAGGCTGCCGCTGCCCTTGGCGCAATGGGTGAGGAATGTACCGGCTGCCACGCGGTGGAGGTCACCAAAGGCGACAAGACCATTACCCTCTATGCTCCCGATAAGGTGAAATATATTAAAGTGGAATAAGCATACATCATACATCAAACATTAAACATAATGAAAAAACTAACTATTTTATTCGCCCTCTTGACGCTGAGCATGGGACTGTGGGCAACGACACGAAAGGTGTCTTATCGTTATCCCGTGTACATTGACAATGACGCCACAAAAGGTATTCAAGAGTGGAAAACCGGAGAAGTAGAAGCTACCGTAGTGGAGAGCGCTCCCTGGGGAGTTACTTGGGATGCGGGTTGGTATGTCGTAACCGGCGAAGATGTGCAACTCAAGGAAGGTGCCGCCTGCAAAGGTGCGGTCAACCTTATCCTTGCCGATGGGGCTAAACTCACCGCAACGGGAGTTGATATGAATAGTACTCCCGGTATCCAAGTGTCCGGTGACGGCAATTCGCTCACTGTCTATGGTCAAGCCAACCAAACCGGTCAACTCATTACTACCGGTGGAAACTATGCTGCCGGTATTGGTGGCGGAAATGGTGATACAGGCTCCAACATCACCATCAACGGCGGTATAGTTACGGCAACCGGTGGAGACAGGGCTGCAGGTATCGGCGGTGGATACCAACGTTCCGGCTCTAATATCACCATCAATGGCGGTGAGGTTACGGCAACCGGAGGACTCAATGCTGCAGGTATCGGTGGCGGAAAGAATGCTGCCGGCTCCAATATCAAAGTGGCTACTTATCTCATCGTGAAAGCAGGTAATGAAGAAAATCCTACTAAGGAGATAGCAACTGACCGTACAGACGACACCGACATCGCAAGCAGTTTGGCTGGCAAACAATACGCAACCACGGAGATTAACTTTTCAAAATACAAAACCTTTGTTATCGCAGCCGTTAATGCGGAAATTACAGAGTCAGACAACGACAATGTAAAAGCCATCGCTACCGATGCAACAACCGCTATCAATGCCGCTGCTTCTGTTGCTGAACTTAATGCTATCAAAGATTTTGCTCTTGCTGCTATTGCTTCCGCAAGGGCGGCTTATGCTGCCGGTCTTGCCGAGGCTGCCGCTGCTCTCCCGACCGACCCCGAAGGCACTACGGGACATACGGTGACGATTACCAAGGGCGACAAAACCCTCATCCTCGTTAATCCCGATAAAGTTATTTACGGGAAACAAGAATAAGCAATTCTTAGCCCTTTATGGGCACGATTATTACATCATTTATAAATCCATCATTATGAGAAAATTACTAATTTTATCAATAACGTGCCTGATGGCACTAAGCGCTGTGGCGCAAGTCCAATTAAGAGAGGATGAAGTCACTGCCGTCAAATTCGTGCAAAATGAGACTACCGACTGGTATATGCTTGCCGATAATCCCGAAGTAACCTTTACCGACCACAATCCCGTGATTAGCGGTAAAACTTACGACCTCGCTAACGGCGATGTAATAACTACCTTCGGTGTCCCCGTGGCACCTATTGACGAGTGGGTTACCCTCCGCACCAATGTGACAGCCAACGACTGGAACACGATCTGCATGGAGCGCAATATCACCGCCATCGACGGTGCTACCTTCTGGAACGTAGTGAGCGAGACCGAAAAGGAGTTTATCCTCGAACAAGAGTTTGCTCCCTTTGCTGCCGGTGTAGGGTATATCATCCGCTATACCGCAACCGAACTCAAAGTGAAATATGAAGGCGACGCCGTGACTAATCCTGTAACGGCTACTCAAGACCACCCTATACAAGGTAACTTTGCGGAGATTACTTGTGACGAAGACGGACAGAATGAGTTAGTAGACAACTACGTCGTTTATCAAAACCAACTTTGCAAAGTGACGGGTGGTTGGGTAACGATGGCAGACCACCGCGCTTATGTGATACCAAATATAGCCCCGAGTAAGGCTCCCGCTCCCACTGGTGCTCCCCGTATGACGATGCCCAAGCCCAATAGCACCCCGACAGAGTTTAGTACCTTGCCCTATGAGGGAAAGGCAAGGAAAGGGTCGTTCAAAGTGATAGAGAACGGCCAATTCGTGATAATTCGCGAAGGCAAAATGTATAACGTTCAAGGGCAAATAATCCAATAATGCAATTGTAAATAATCCAATAATGCAATTGTAAATAAATGGTAAATAGTAAATTGCTAAATAGTAAATAGTAATATGAAAAAGCAATATTTAACCCCTGCAACGCAGGCGCAATCAATGATTGCAACGCAAGTATTTATGACTTCTCCCACAGGTTTAGGAAAAGGTGAAAACCTTGAAGGAGATTCCGAGCACACAATTCGTATAGAATAACCATTCGGAAATAGGACAAAAGAGAAGACCGCTTCGAGCATCACTCGGAGCGGTTTTTTTGTATCTATCCCATTTCTCCCTTGCTTTTTTATGCTTTTTAGAGGGCATATATGTAAAAATGCTTCAAATATATGTAAAAATGCACCCAAAACTTGCAACTTCCCCTCGCGCTTTTTTCTTAAATTTTGCAAATAAATTTGCGTATGTCAAAAAAAAGTCGTACCTTTGCACCCGAATTCGTGCAAATATTTAATATTTACAATTATGAAACATTACAATCACCCCGAGACGAACGTTTTCCAAGTCAATGCACAAACGATGCAGATGCAAACTACCAGCCCTGTCGGACCGGTGTATTCCCCCGTAAGTGGGCAGTTGGGAACAATGGGAAATGCCGATGTCAATTGGTAAACAACACAAAACAATAAAAGTTATGAAGAAGATTATGTATTTCGCAGCCGCACTGCTAGTGCTCGTTGGCTGCCAAAAGTCGCAAGAAGCGAAAGAGAACGCTCCTGCAAACTACGGAGCCATCACCGGAAAAATCGAACACCCCCAAGGTCCCAACAAGATCTCCGCTCCCGAAGGTTGGACTACTAAATCAGAGGCCTTCACTATGGTTTGGGACGCTGGTGACCAAATCTATATTTACACCGGCAGCGAGTGCAAACAACTCAGCAATCCGACTATTGTGAACGGAGTAGCTACCTTTGAGGGTGATTTGCTTTCGGATATGTCCGAATACAAAGTGGCTTATGGTTATGACCCCCAAGCCACTTCAACTGAATTTGCCGTTCCCTACATTGCAGACAACTATCGTCCTTTTGCAGACGGGACGGGTGCAAACTACAACTTCACCATTGCTAATTTCGGTCCCGTTATCGGTTTGCAGCTCAAAGGCGTAGATGCATTGACGAAGATTGAAGTTACTTTGTCGGACAATAGCAGCACTTTGGCTACTTACACGATGACGTTTGGGGATAAGCCTCTTGCATTAAATACTACCACAGCAACAAAGGTTTATTTCCCTATCCAATACAAGGAAGCAGCTACTAAGATGATCCTCAGTTTCTACAAAAAAGAAGGTTTGATTATGACCCAGACAGCTACTACTATGCCGACAGCAAGCAAGGTTAGCACCTATCCCGAGTTGAAGGTACAGGAGCCCTACACGGGCCAACTTGGCACGATGGAAAATACCACAGAAGAGTGGGAGGACTAAGTTGAAAGTTGAAAGACAATGAAGAAACTAATCTATATCACAGCAGCGTTGTTAGTGCTCGCGGGCTGCAATAGCAAGGAAGAAGTGGAGGAACCACAAAGTGCCCCCACTAACTACGGTACTATTACCGGAAAGATCGAACTCCCCCAAGGTCCTAATAAGATCTCCGCTCCGGAAGGATGGGCTACAGCAAGCGAGCCTTTTACCATGCAATGGGAAAGCGCGGACAAAATCTACATCTACAATGACACCGAGAGCAAACAACTCACTGTGAAATCCATTGACCAAATGGGTAATGCTACCTTCGAAGGCGAGTTGTTGTCCGATATGTCCTCTTATAAAGTGGCTTACGGCTATGAGCCTAAAACAAAAGGGTCCTTAGTTAGCACCGAATTTATTGTTCCGTATGTAGAGGGCAACTACCGTCCCTTTGCCGATGGTACGGGGGCAGGGCGCAACTTCACCATTGCTAATTTCGGTCCCGTTATCGGGCTGAAACTCAAAGGAATGGATGTGTTGTCGAAGATTAAGGTTGTTACAGTGTCGCCGACGACTTTTGAGATATTGGACTACACGATGACGTTTAGCACTCCTCTTGCCTTAAATACCACCACCGCCACAACGGTTTATTTCCCTATCCGAACAAGTGCACCACAGGTTACCCTCTATTTCAAAAAGACGGAGAACTCGGTGGATGTCACGATTATGACCAAGCAACTGCCCAAAGCTCCGGCTACCAACAAGGTTACTACCTTCCCCGAATTGGAGGTTTGGGGAACCACAAAGACAGTTAATGGTCATGTGGGTGTTCAGATGTGGGAGAATGGTCCTTATTGGGCTACCTGCAATGTAGGTGCTACGGAACCGGAAGAATTTGGTGACTACTTCGCTTGGGGTGAGACGGAGCCTAAAACTGAATATAGTTGGGACACCTACAAGTGGTGCAAAGAATATGACAGCAAAGAAGCCATCGCCTACCTGACCAAATATTGTCCGGACAGCAAATGGGGTTATGAAGGATTTACGGATGACAAGAAAACTCTTGAACCGGAAGACGATGCCGCTCATGTGCATTGGGGCGGTGGTTGGCGCACACCGACTCAAGCCGAATGGGCAGAACTGATGAATGAAGCCAACTGCACTTGGAAGGAGACAGAACAAAACGGAGTGCCGGGTGATCTTGTTACAAGCAAAAAAACAGGCAACTCCATCTTCTTGCCGAAAAACCGGGGTGAATATGGCCAAGGCGCATATTGGTCCTCATCGTTGTATGATGATACTAGTTCTAATTTTAATGGAGTGTTTGGGTGGGAGTTCAGATTCTATCCGGTCACGTACTATGAATTAACATACGGTGCTCGCTTCTCCGGTTATGGTATTCGCCCTGTCTGCCCTGCCAAGTAATCTGTTGACACGTTAATAGTCTAAAAACGACCGCTTCGAGCATCACTCGGAGCGGTTTTTTTATGCCCATTTATGCCCGCAGGTGAATAAATTACCCCTTTTTTGCATTTATTCACCTAATCGCTTGACAAACCGATATAAAATGTTGTATCTTTGCACCGTGAATTGAAAATTGGAACAAGGAACAAGGAACAAAGAGCAAAGACTATATACTACCGACTTGCACTGCGCAGACAAGACATTTTTGTCTTTTGTCTTTTGTCCTTTGTCTTTGTTCTTTACTCCTGCAAGTCGCAAAGAACGCTTGCCCCCTTTGTACTTCGTGATTCTATCAGTATCACCTATAAACAAGGGCAGACCCTAACCCCAACCCTTTCCCTCATAGGGCAAGGGGGAATGGAACAGCCAACGCCTACAGGCGTTAGAGGAGCAGCGATAGAGTCCCGTAAAAACAGTAGTGTCCCCGCCGATGGGTCGGTGGGGTTAGGGGCGACGCGGGAAGCGTCGGTTTTCGAGGGACTGCTATCGCAGCGGACGAACAAATCGGCTGTTCCGATGATAAGAGTGGACACGGTCTTTGTCGAACGGTGGCACACAACCGAAGTGCCATCCCCGCCCAAACCGATTCCACGGTTCTACAAAGATTGCACTTGGGGCTTCTTCATCCTCGTATTATTGATTTTGGGAAGAATAGCCCTACGCATAACAAAAGCGGTCTGCCTACGAAGGTAAACCGCTTCGCTCGGAGCGCGTTCCGTCGCGCTCCTTCACGTTTGGCAAAACGATATTGATTGCAATTACTATTTAGCGGGCTTATCCGCAGGAGCAAGTTCGGTGCCACCGCCGAGGGCGTTGTAGAGGCGGATGAGCGCTTCTACTTGGTCGTAGAGGTTCTGCGACTCCGTCAATTGAGCAGTGAGCAATGTCTCTTGTGCCTGTAAAACTTCGAGGTAGAGAGTCTTACCGTTCTGTTGCAGTTCGTACGTACCTTCGTAAGCCGATTGCAAAGCATTTACTTGTGTGCGATAGACTTGGCTTTTGTCGCGTGCTACTTGATAGTCGGCAAGGGCATTATTGACCTCATTACCGGCATTGAGGATGGTCTGAGCGAAGTTCAGTCGAGCCTGTTCTTGTTGCGCTTTGGCGATACGTAACTGAGCAATGAGTTTGCCTTGCTGGAAGAGCGGTTGTGTGAGTTGTCCCACGGCATTGAGTATCCATTGAGCAGGGTTGAGAATGGATGTTCCGTCACCATTCGTCCAACCGATGACACCGCCTAACGTGAGTTTAGGCAAGAAAGCGGAACGCGCTTGTTGGGTCACGTAATAAGCGGCTTCGAGTTGGCGTTGCGCTGCTCGTACATCAGGACGGTTCGCTAAGACATCCGCAGATGCACCTAAACGGAAATCCGGAGCTTCAAACGCTGTCCATTGAGCACGCTCAATGGTTTGAGGAGGTAGGGCGAGCAATAAGCACAAGGCGTTCTCTGTCTTACGGATAGCACGCTTAAGGTCTAAAATCTGTGCTTCGACGTTACAGATGGATGCCTGCATCTGTTGAACGGCAGGTGCATAAGCTTTACCATTGAGCATTAAGGCTTGTTGTGTCTCTAACGATTTGCCCCACAACTCGCGGCTATCAGTGGCAATCTGCAATTGCCGATCAAGAAGCATGAGCGTATAGTAGTTCATGGCTATCGTGGCAACGAGTTGGGCTTGGGTAGCCTGTTTGACATCCTCGGCTTGGTAAGCAAGTGCTTTCGCGTGACGCAAGCGTTGAGTGATAGACCCAAACACCTCTATCTCCCACGAAGCGGAGAAGGGAATGTTATATGTCCACGCATTCTGACCGGCTCCGCTGAGCGAACGCGTCAGCCCTCCTTGTGGCACTACACCAATGGAGGGTAGGTAAGCGAGTTTAGACTGGAGCACATTCGCTTGCGCCTGTTCGATATTGAGTCGAGCCACTTGGAGGTCGGTATTACGAACGAGAGCCGAGTCAATGAGCGTTTGCAGTTGCGGATCCACGAAGATAGTCCGCCAAGACTGCAATCCCCAAGCTGTATCTCCCACGTATGCCTGCGTGAGGGAGTCAGTGCCATAGATCTCTGTTTCAACAGTCGTCGAAGGTTGATATTTCTTGTAGATACCGCAAGAGGGCATCGTAACTATCAGCGCCAAAAGGGCGATAGTTACGATGGGTTTAGCAGGTTTAGCAGGTTTAGCCTCTTCTACCGCAGGGGCAGTTTGGAACTTGTCGTGGAGGGTTTGGAAGACGATATAGAAGGCGGGAACGACAAAAAGGATGGCGATGATACCAATCGTCATTCCACCTACCACACCGATGGACAAAGAGCGGTTTCCGTTAGCACCTGCACCTCCCTCGATGATAAGCGGAATCATTCCGACAATCATCGTAAAGACGGTCATCAAGATTGGACGGAAACGGTCTTGACAAGCACCCTTAGCCGCATCAATGATAGACATTCCCTGTTTGTGTTTCTCGACGGCAAACTCGGTAATGAGGATAGCCGTCTTGGCAAGCAGACCAATGAGCATGATAACACCGGCTTGCAGGTAGATGTTATTATCCAATCCGCACAGTTTGGAGGTAAGGAACGAGCCCATCAGACCAAACGGAACAGAGAGCAGAACAGCAAACGGAATGAACCACGACTCGTACAGACAAGCCAAGATGAGGTAAATGAGGAAGATAGCAATGAGGTAGATGATTCCCGTTGTGTTACTCTTGGCGTTCTCAGCTAACTCACGGGACATAGCTCCGTACTCAAACCCATAACCCGAACGGGGGAAGACTTCGGCAAAGACCTCTTCGATGGCTTTTTGGGCTTGTGCCTCCGAATAGCCGCCGGCAGGATTGACGTTACAGGTGATGGCTTGGTAGAGGTTAAAACGGTTTTTGGAAGCGGAACCGACCTTCGGTTTGAGGGTAACAAACTGCGAGATAGGTGTCATCTTATCATCTACTTTGATGAAGATACTATTGAGCGAAGAGGCATCCAGACGATACTCCGGCGCAGCGCTAACCATGACACGATAGACCTTACCGAACTTATTGTAGTTGCCCACATACGAACCGGCGCAATAGGAGCCTAAGGTGCTCAAAACTGTAGCCACGTCAATGCCCGCGCGAGCACATTGAACATTATCTACACTGACTTCGTACTTCGGGAAACTCTCGGAGTAGTTGAGGATAGCCATACTGACTTCGGGACGCTCCATCACTTTGGTGCGGAACTTAGCGGCATAGTCGAAGAACGTACTCATCTCTCCGCCTTGGCGGTCTTCAAGGATTAGTTCCACGGAGTTGGAGTTACCATAACCCGAGATTTGCGGCGTTTGAAAAGGCATAACAGAAGCCTCTTTGATATCCTCACAAGCGAGATAGAAACGGTACATCACCATATCAATGGAGTGTTCGATACCCTTACGCTCGTCCCAAGGTTTGAGGCGAACAACGAACATTCCGTAACTGTAGTCGCTACCGGAGATTAGTCCGTAACCGGCTACGCGAGCAAACGACTCGACTTCGGGAATCTGTTTGATACGTTCCTCAACCTTGAGCAATATCTCGTCGGTCTCTTTTAAGGTCGTTCCCGCAGGAGCGGTCACATTAACGAGCATAACCCCTTGGTCCTCTTGCGGCACAAGACCGGAAGGCATCGTCTTCATCAGATAGAACAGAGCACCACCGGCAATGAGAAGCAGTATCCAAGCCACTTTGTAGCGTTTGATGAAACGCTCTACCCAACCTTGGTACTTGTTCGCCATAGCCGTATAGGAGACCTCGTAGATGTGCTTGACATAAGCAGTGAAGCTCTTCTTCTCGTCCTCTTGTTCGGGTTTCATCAAAATCACGCACAAAGCAGGACAGAGGGTCAAGGCGCAGATACAACTGATACCGACGGACGATGCCAGCGTGATACCGAACTGCGTGAAGAACGTGCCCGAAGTGCCCGGCATAAACGTGACAGGGATAAATACTGCCATAAACACAAGCGTACAGGATATAACCGCCATCTTAACCTCAGACATTGCGTCGTTAGTGGCGTCGTAAGAGGACTTATATTTGCCTCCCTCTAGTTTTGCCATCACAGCTTCGACCACGACAATGGCATCATCGACAACGGTACCAATCGCGAGAACGAGGGCAAAGAGGGTGATGATATTGAGGGAGAAGCCTGCGGCTTTGACCACCGCAAACGTTCCGAGTAGCGAAACAATAATAGAGATAGATGGGATAAGCGTCGCCTTAAAGTCTTGCAAGAAGAAGAAAACGACGAGAATAACCAATAGAATGGCAATAATCAGCGTCTCAACCACGTTGTGAATAGCGGCAAAAAGGAAGTCGTTGGAAGTGAGTAGGGTGGTGAACTCCATGCCGGCAGGCAGTTCTTTCTTGACATTCTCATAGATATTAGCAATCTGTTTGTTGATTTCCGTAGCGTTCGAGCCTGCCGTTTGATTGACGATAAACAGTACACCCGGGCAGTTGTCAATGGCGGAGGTATAGTTATAACTAACGTTTCCTAATTCGATTTTCGCCACATCGGCTAAACGCAACACTTCGCCAGCCGGTGTCGCTCGGATAACGATATTCTCAAACTCCTCTTCGGTCTTGAGACGACCCGTCCATTCCATTGTAAACTGGTAGGTGTTGCCCGACTGATTACCAAGCGAGCCCGTAGCTTGTACAAGGTTTTGGGACTGTAAGGCAGCAAACACATCGTTGGGTGTGAGGTTATATTGCGCCATCACATCGGGTTTCAACCAGATACGCATCGAGTAGGTGTTGCCTAACATCGTGATTGCACCGACACCGGGAATACGCAGCAGACGAGGCTTGAGGTTAATGTCAATATAGTTGGCAATGAACTGCTCATCAAAACGTCCGTCACGACTGACCAAACCCGATATCTGAAGAATACTATTCTGTTTCTTACTAACGGTGACACCCACTTGCGTCACTTCCGCGGGCATTAGTCCCATTGCCGCTTGGACGCGGTTCTGTACGTTGACGGTGTTCATATTGGGGTCTGTTCCCTGTTTGAAGTAAACGACAATCTCCACATCGCCCGTAGAATAGGCAGTAGAGGACATATACAACATGTTTTCTACACCATTGATTTGGTCTTCCAGCGGAACGATAACCGACTCCATTGCCGAGACAGCATCTGCACCCGAATAAGAGGTGGATACATAGACGGACGGAGGAGCGATATCCGGGTACTGCTCGACAGGGAGCGTCTTGAGAGAGATAAATCCAATGAGGAGGATGAGTAAGGAAATGGACATTGCCATGACCTTACGATTGACGAATATATTTGTTTTAGACATAATCTATTGAATGATGGATTGATGAAATGATCGCCCAAAGGGCTAAATGATGAATTGTAGTTAGAAGATGACTTGTTGTCCATCGGAGAGGTTGGCAGCACCTACAGTGACAATCCGGTCGCCTACGTTAAGACCGCTCATCACGGCAGCTTCTTTACCATTGGAGAGGGAAACAACCTCTACATCGGTAGCGTGAGCCAAACTGTCTTTGACGGTATAAACGAGTGCTTTGTGCTGCAAACGAACAATAGCCGATTGAGGGATAATGATCATATTATTATACTCAAATGGAATCAGCACCGAGCCTTGAACACCGGAATATAACTGTCCATCGGGATTAGGGAACTGAGCACGTACGGATACGGCACCCGTGATACGGTTAACGATACCCGAGATACTGATGATACGACCTTTATAAGGATGTATCTGTCCGTTTTTGAGTTGGAGTTGTACTTCGGGTGCAGTCTGTAAAACCGAATCCACGCCTCCTGCCAGCAATACATTGCCTAGTTGTTCCTCGTTGATTGAGAACTTGGCAATAATATCTTTTGTGCCACTGATAGTGGTGAGAACCGTGCTGACATCCACCAATTCACCTACGTTATAGGGGATAGAACCTACTATACCGTCAATAGGAGTGGTAATGGCGTGGTAAGACAGATCCAACTCTGCCATCTCTAAATTAGCTTTGGCTTGCGCTAAATTCGCTTCAGCGGTCTGTACGCGGTTCTTGGCTTCTGCGAGTAGATACGAAGACGATATCCCTTTGTCGTAGAGGTTCTGCTGGCTCTCACACTCCAAACGAGCGGTGCTGAGTTGTGCTTGAGCCGCTTGTACATTAGCTTTAGCAGTATTTACCTCTAAGATGGCTTGACGGTTATCAATGAGAAAGAGTTGATCACCGGCTTTAACACGTTGACCTTCCTCTACACACTTCTTCATTAAGTGTCCGCGCACGCGAGGAGAGATTAAGGCGTCCGTTAGACCTTCTAAAGTCGAACTATATGCCTGTTTTTCGGTGATGTCTTGTAAGGAGATCTCCGTTGTGGCATAGGAGGTGTGTTGCTCTTGAGGAACTTTGACACAAGAGGCAAGCGTCATTATCGATATAATGACGATTGACGATTGAAGATTGAAGAATGAAGATTTCATTTTGTTTAATTTTTTAAATTAATAAATAGGGTTATTTTTGTTTTAGTTGTATTCTTTTGTTTACAGGTTTAACACGGAAACCTTGCGCTTTGAGTTGGGCGAGAAGCCCTTTGTCTCCGCCTAAATAGACGGCATCTAAGGTGACAAACGTGCGTCCTTGTTTGAGGTAGGGTGTCAGACGCTTAGCCCATTGCTCATTGCGCTGGCAGAAGACGCGATAGTCGGAATAAGAGATTGATGTCTCATTATCCGGTCCCTCCACTTGGAAGGCTATATCCATCAACCGACCATTGCGATACATCTCACGAATCGTCTTCTCCTGTTGCACTTCTCGTTCGGGATAGTCAATCACTTTCTTGAGTTCGAGACACTGCCACGCCAATGGCTCGCGGTCAAAAGCAATGTACATCGTTTCGGAAGCGTTATCGAGACCGATAATGGGAGTAGAGGAGTAGGGGAGTAGAGGAGTAGGGGAGTAGGGGATATTACGTTCAAAGAACGTGGCCATGGAGCGGGATTCGGCGGGAAAGAGCCAGCGGCGCATCAGCTCATCGCGATAGAGGGCAGTGAGGTAGGACGGTTTCATTCGTCCGAGTTCGTCGAGGTTGAGTTCGACGAGTGTAGCGAAAGCCTCTTTGATATACTCGTAATCCGAAGTGGAGA
>JAZQOG010000031.1:0-8731 GCA_045627765.1 Paludibacteraceae bacterium
GGCAGCGATGCTGGCTTTGCCGTTCACTATTCTGACGAACTCGTTGAAGGGCGAAAATATGGGGTATTACTTAGGATTGTTCAACTGCACGATTTGCTTGCCGCAGATTATTGCAGCGCTTCTGGGTGGTGTACTCCTTAAATATATATGCGCAGGCGCGCAGGCGTATATGCTAGTCGTTGCGGGTGTGCTGCTCATACTCGGCGCCATCAGCGTAGCTGCGATTAAAGAAAAGAACTAGAAAAACTAGACTAACTAGATTAACTAGATATACTAGACTAACTAGAAAACACAATAATTAACAACAATTTTTTAACAACATGAAAACAAAGTTACTATTTGGCGCAATGGCGTTGGCTTTGATTTTTACATCGTGTAAGAAGGATAACGATGTTATCGGAACGATGGAAAAGATGGGCGACGAGAATATGCGTGGAATGTATGTGGGGTGGTTGGTTGACTCGGCAAAGATGCAATCTACCATGACCCAGTATGTACTTGACAAAGAAGCTTACACGGGTAAGTTCTTTGAGATTTCAAGTGGAAATGCAAGAGTTTATGAGTCCTCCGAAGCTAATTTTGTGTGGAAGGACAAAGGTTATTCAAAAGAAGGAACATCCTTGCTTTTGGATATTGTGATGGGTGAGCAAACGTATCCAATGACTTGGGTTCACAATGCGTTGTACGATGAACAAGGACGCGTGTATGGGTCTTCTCTGTTGAATATCTACGACACCTACTCGAAGGCTTACACGGATTTTGCTTTGTTGACGAACGAGTGGGTCTATCGTGATTCGACGGTGTATAATGATACCATTGAAACTGAACAGAAGTATTTGAAGTTTGTAGAGGCTGTTAGCAAAAAGATTACGATGGACTCGGTGCAATCATTGATAGCTTATGTGGCATCTATCCAAGATACATTGCATTGGTATAATAAAGAATTTGGTAAAACAGTTCGTGATACGGTATATTATAAAGAGGACTCTAAGAACCCCGGTAAATATAACGCCACTTATCCTAAAGGCACAGAGGACACCCGCATAATCAAGACCTACATATATGTCGGTAATGCAACGGAGCATTTTGTATCCGTTCAATTTGGTTCTCAGATAGGTTCGGTTCCGCATACATTGACCTATTCCGCATGGACAGCGGCATATGATACCAACTATTATAAACATCCGGAAGTGTCTAAATATGAGATTTCGAGCGTTGTCATTGAGGATGGTAAGTGGACATTTAGCGGTCTGACCAATGGTAAGAAGTTTACTATCTTGGGTAAGGGTACCATTAAGACGCACACGGAGAAAGATGGTGAAAAGAAGGATGAATCGAAAGTGGACGGTTTCAAAGAGTTCGTGATTACTGGCTTCTCTGCGAAGGATAAAGCGATGACGCTTGGTGAGGATAAGATGAAATATACGGAATAATTTGTAATTTATAACATACTATAGCAATGAAAAACTTTTATTTACGCATAGCATTGGTGACGGTAGCCGTTAGCCTCAATTTGAGCGCTTTTGCTCAGGTGGCTATTTTCGGTACGGTTGTTGATGCTGCTAATGGAGATCCGATTATTGGTGCCAATATCATTATTAAAGGCACTACGGTTGGTACAGTTACCGATTTTGATGGTAATTTTAATTTGAGCGCTCCGGAAGGTTCTGTTATTCAAATCTCTTATATGGGTTATGAGTCTGTAGAGAAAGAGGCTCAAGCTTCGATGATTATCAAACTTGGTGAGAATACAGAATTATTGGAAGAAGTGATGGTCGTAGGTTATGGTACCGTTAAGAAAAACGATGCCACAGGTTCGGTGACCGCTATCAAACCTGATGAGATGAACAAAGGTCTCACAACCAATGCGCAAGACATGTTGTCCGGTAAGATTGCCGGTGTGAGCGTTATTGATAATGGTGGTATGCCGGGTGGCGGTGCTTCTATCCGTATCCGTGGTGGATCGTCCTTGAGTGCAAGTAACGACCCGCTCATCGTTATCGATGGTTTGGCAATGGATAATGGCGGTATTCCCGGTGCTGCTAACCCCTTGTCGATGGTGAACCCGAGTGATATTGAGACCTTCACGGTTTTGAAAGACGCTTCGGCAACCGCCATCTATGGTAGCCGTGCAAGTAACGGTGTCATCATCATCACCACCAAAAAAGGTACTGCCGGTCAAAAACTGAAAGTGACCTACGACGGTAACGTGTCGATAGGTACGTTGACGAATAAGTTGCAGACCTTGACGGGTGATGAGATTCGTCGTTACGCGACGGCTTTAGGTCACTCTACTGAAGCTATGGCATTCCTTGGAACGGAGAATACGGATTGGCAAGATCAAGTTTATCGTACGGCTGTTTCGACTGACCATAACGTTTCGTTGATGGGGGGCCTGAAGAATGATAAAGTCAGTATGCCTTATCGTGCATCCTTAGGTTATACACTCCAAAATGGTACTATCAAGACTTCGCAGATGCAACGTGTGACCGCTTCCTTGAACCTCAATCCGAGTTTCTTGGATGATCACTTGATCTTCAATCTGAACGCGAAGGGTATGTATATTTACAACAGCTATGAGCCGGGTGTTGTTGGTGCCGCTTTGTCGATGGATCCTACGCAACCTGTTAAAGGTGGAGCTACCAGTATCTATGGTGCGGCTTCTCCCACACAAGCCGAGGTGGATGCGTTGTTTGGCGGATATTTCCAACCTACGCAGCCTGCTACGTACGACGACCCCGCTTGGCCTTTGAAACAGAAAGATAACTGCACATACAACCCATTGGCTTCCTTGAACCAAAAGTCGAGTAAGGCTAATTCGGGTGTGTTTGTCGGAAACTTAGAGGCTACCTACAAGGTTCATGGTTTAGAGGACTTGCTCTTCCATGCTAACTTTGGTGCGGACTACTCGTATGGTAAGCAAAACTACGATAATAGTTGCTATGGAACGGATAGCCACTACTATGGTTACAGCGGCTATGATATCAAGCATAAATACAATCTCCAGTTCAATGCTTACGCTCAATATGGTCACGACTGGAAGGCTGCTCGTCAGCACTTTGACATCATGGCAGGTTATGAGTGGCAACATTTCTACAACGACTATTTCAATGAGGGTAGCGGCTTCTATCAAGCAACAAATAACGACCCGACCAAATTACAAGTAGTGTATGATAAAAATGGAAGATCTTCTATTGTAGGTATTCCTGCTAACTTCAGCACTTCCAGTTTTAAGACGCAGAGTTATTTGGTATCTTTCTTCGGTCGTGTGAACTACATCGGATGGGATCAGTTGATGATTACGGCTACCGTCCGTGGTGATGGTTGTTCTCGTTTCGCTCCTGAGCACCGTTGGGGTGTGTTCCCCTCTGTAGCATTAGGTTGGAAGATGAAAGAGACGTTTATGCCTGACCAAAACGTATGTAATGACTTGAAACTCCGTTTAGGTTGGGGTATCACCGGTCAACAAGAAATCAACCAAGGTGACTATCCGTATATGGCAACTTATACGACAACGAAGAACTACGGAGCCTACTATCCTGTAGGTGGAGAAGACAACTACGCAAAGGAGGATAAGGACGGTAATACTTTGACACCGGAGAATGGTCAATATGTAAAGGACTTGAATGGCAATATCCTGTACAGTTCGTATCGTCCAAATGCGTATAACCGTGACTTGACTTGGGAGAAGACCACAACGTACAATGCCGGTTTGGACTACGGTTTTTTGAATAACCGTATCAATGGTAGTATTGATTACTACTATCGTAAGACGGACGATCTGTTGAATACCATTCCTTGCGCTGTAGGTACAAACTTCCGTAACCGCGTGATTGCGAACGTGGGTAGTTTGGTGAACCAAGGTGTAGAGTTCGCTATCAATGCCGTTATCTTAGACTTCGGTAAGAAGTTCAAATGGGACTTTGGTTACAACATTACCTATAACCAGAATAAGATTACGAAACTGACCACAGGTGAGACGCAGACGCCTATCCCAACGGGTGGTATCTCTTCGGGTACGGGTAATATGATTCAGCAACATGATGTAGGTCAACCTTTGGCTTCGTTCTATGTGTACGAGACGAAAAAGACGACCTTAGAAGATGGTTCTCAAGTGTATTACGTAGTGGATCGTTACCCCGATGGTACGATAGATGAGCGTGATAAATACTACTATCACAATCCTGCCGCTCCTGTACAAATGGGCTTCCAGATGAAGTTCCAATTCTACGGATTTGACCTCGGTATGTCGTTCCGCTCGCACATTGGTAACTATGTTTACAATGACGTGAAGGCGAATAATTTGCAATATATCGAGAGTAGTAAGTTCAATAAGGATGGTTACTACCATGGCTTGCTGACGCAATGTTTCGATACCTATTGGAAGGATGGTATGAAGTCCGACAATATCTACAAACAAGCCGCAGATGGTAAGTTCCAACCCGGATTCTCGGAGTGGTTCCGTACGGACTATTTCGTAGAGAACGCTTCGTTCTTGCGTTGCGACAACATCACGTTAGGTTATTCGTTTGCTCCGAAGAACGCGAAGGTTAGCGGTCGTGCTTTCTGCACGGTTAGCAATCCGTTCGTTATCTCCAAATACTCGGGATTGGATCCTGAAGTAAACGGTGGTATTGACAATAACATCTATCCTCGTTGTATGACGACCGTTATTGGTATTAATTTGCAATTCTAAACAATTATGAAAAACGTAACTAAATATTTGATGCTGTTGGTAGCCGGAGTTGCTATGACAGCGTGTGTTCAAGACCTCAATCAAACGCCGATTGATAAGAAATCAACGACAGCGTTTAACCAAGATGCCGTATTCACCAAATGTTATCAAACGCTTGCCTTGACGGGACAGGAAGGTCCTGCCGGTGATGGTGATATTGATGACTTGGATGAAGGTACATCCGCTTTCTACCGTTTGATGTGGGAGCTTAATGAGTTCCCGACCGACGAAGGCTGGTGGATTTGGAACGATGTAGGCTTGGCTGATATCCGCGTAATGAACTGGAATGGTGAGAACGACCTCGTGAAAGGTCTGTATTATCGTTTCAACATTGATGTGAAGATTTGCAACCACTTCTTGGCTAATGCAGATGATAAATTGGAAAAAACAGCTGCTCAGAAGGCAGAGGTTCGTTTTATCCGTGCCCTCAACTACTGGTATCTGTTGGATATGTTCTATGCTATTCCTTTCACCACGAAGGATGCAGCTCCTTTCTTTGAGCAAAGTGAGTTCCCGAACGACAACCCGAGCTATCCGCGTTATATGACGCGTCCGGAGATGTTTGCTTGGTTGGAAGGGGAGTTGAAGGAGATTATTGACTTGTTACCTGCCACTCGTTTATCGACGTATCGTGTTGACAAGACGGCGGCTCAACTGCTGTTGGCTCGTCTGTATCTGAATGCGCCTATCTATACCTCTACCGATGGTAAGACCCCCGGTACAGCGAAGTGGGCGGAGGCTCAATCCTATGCAGAACAAGCCTTGAATAGCAATTATAAATTGTACGGAGAACATACGACCCATCAATTTGATGTTAAGGATAGTACCGGTGCTGTGATAGGTCAAGATAACATCACCTATACGGCTTATCAGAAACTGTTTATGGCGGATAATGATATCAATGGTGCTCAAAACGAGGCGGTGCTGATGATTTACCAGGATGGTAAGTATTGCCGCGCATACGGTGGTATCCAGTTCTTGGTGGCTGCTACGCGTGACGCTAATATGTTCCCTTGGGGCACGTCGGCTCAATGGAAGTGCTTCCGCACCAGTCCTGAGTTTGTTTATAAGTTTGTTCCTCAAACAAAAGCTGCAAGCACAGAAAAAGATGAATATCACATGCGTGAAGTGGCAATGGATGACCGCGCTATCTTGTGTTCTTGGGCGAGTTATACGACCAACAAATGGAAACTGACCGGCGGTCAATCGGCTGAGTTCTATGATTCTTGGTCTTGCCCTAAGTTCAGTAGTGTATATTCTACGGCTAAACATCCTTCGGAGTCGGTGGGTTCTGATTCAGAGTGGCCGGATACGGATATCCCGTTGATGCGTATCGCAGAGGCTTATCTGATTAAGGCTGAGGCGGCTTTCCGTGCTAATAACGATGCGGCGACAGCGGCTAATATGATTAACGAACTGCGTCATCGTGCACAAGCGAAAGAAGTAACGGCTAACGATATCACAGAAGCCTTCTTGATTGACGAATGGTGTCGTGAGTTCTGGGGCGAAGGTCGTCGTCGTACGGACTTGATTCGTTTTGACCGCTTTGCCGGTGCTGCTGCGGATGCGAATAAGTACCATTGGGAGGGTCGTGCCGGAGCCTCCTCGTATAAATCCGGTGTAGAAGAGAAGTGGAACTGGTTCCCTGTTCCGTCTTCGGATAAGTTGAGTAACCCGAACTTTAAGATTGACATTGAGACGGCTCAAAATCCGTTGGATGGCGGTGATGGTTACGGTTATGGTAGTGCAAACTAAAAATAACGCGCAAGCGTTATTGAAATTAACAATAACTAATTAACAATTACCAATTAAATTCAAAACATTATGAAAAAGATTTTTTCTTTTGTTGCTGCTGCGCTGATGAGCGTTAGCATGTTCGCTGCTCCTGCTACGGTTCCTACCGTAACGGATTTGGCTGGTGCCGGTTATGATGTAACCGGTATGCGTGTGATTGCCCTCTATTTTGACGAGCAAGTATGTAATGACATCGTATGGGCAGGTTCCTACAATGAGTGGGCTACCGGTAATCCTGCTGAAATGCTTCATTTCGAGGCATTGGCAGGCTTTGAAGGATGGTATGTTGTTGAGGTAGAAGATGCATCTGCTACCGTACAAGGTAAACCCGTTCAACTGAAGAAGGACGGTTCTTTCTCTTGGGATTTCCAATCCGGTGACGTTGAAGCTTGGATTAACATGGCTCAACCCGGCACTCAAACTGGTTCTTTTGAACCCGGTTATGATGGCGAGGCTAACTGCACATGGCCTGAGTTAGGTGCGTACATCTATGAGGTTGAATATTTCAAGACGCACAACTCTCCTTGCGGTGAGGACAAACCCAAACACGACTACACCATTACCGCTTACCTTCCCGAGTTCTGCGCCGAAATCGAAGCTTATGCTGATAGCGCACGCGTAATGGGTGGCTTCGATGGTTGGACTGATGGTATTTGGATGGAGAAGAAAATCGATGAGGACTTCAACGATTATTGGTATGCTGAAATCAAAGACGTTGAGGAAGGCACTGAGTTCAAACTCCGTTTCGGTACCGATGGCGATTGGGCTGTACAAGTTCAATTGAATGGTCAGAACTTAGGTAATGAGAGGACCGGTGAGACCACCGATATCGTTCTCCAATTCGATGGTGAAGGTTATGGTTTCGCTGCTTGCGCTGCTCCTGTAGAGTACAAGTACACCGAGTATGAGAACTGGCAAATTAAGTATGGTAATACTTGGGAGTGGTCTGATAATATGGAAAAGGTTGAGGACGGTCTCTTCAAATTAGAAATTCTTTGGGAAGGTACCGGTATCAATGTTAAGAGTGATGAGAATCCTATCAAGAAAGATTGGTTCGCTCCTGAAGAGCTTGTTCTTGGTGAAGAAGTTATTGCTCCTGTAACCGTTGATGTATATCTGAAAGTCGTTGACGATGAAACTGTTGCTATTGGTGTAGGTGTTGAACCCACTTCCGGTTTGAATAACATCAAGGCTGCTAAGGCTTCTAAGGCTATCATGAAGGACGGTCAAATCGTCTTCCAAGCTGGTGACAAGGTTTACAACGTTCTTGGCGCAGAAGTTAAGTAAGTGAACTTTTGAGACTAAGTAGTCTATTCCAGTGGGGTATTTTCTTACCTCGTTGTGTATTTCGGGCGCATTCTTGCGCCCGTTTTTTGTTCCGTCCTTTTCTCCCGCATTGCATGCGGGTTTTCGTTTTTTGTGTCGCGCATTTTTGCGCGAGTGGTTTTTCGTTCTTTCCGGTATAGCGCAGCGTTCCGGGCTATCCGGAATCTCCGTCTTACCATCTGTGGAATTTTTATTATGTGGCAGCGGTACTTCACGCCATCTGTGGAATTTTTATTAGGTGGCTGCTTGGCAGACACGGCGGGTGAGCCAGATAGGTAGAAAGTTAGATAGGTATCTGTGGAATGACCTCTGAATAATTTATTATTGTGTTGGCAACAACACGGGATGTGAGCTTGCGAACATTCCTTTTTTAGTTCTTTCTTTTTGGAAGTGGAAGTTTACTTACGACTGACAAAAAAAAGAAGTAAAAAAAATAATAAATATCAATCAGTGTAATCAGTGTAATCTGTGAGAGACAAAAAAACGCCCTCTCGCACACGCGCACATACGCGTGCGTAAATATATTAAGGAGTAGAGTAGTGTATAGGGTGTCTATTTTGGGTGTTTATCCCTAAAAAATGCCCAAAATGGGGTGATTTTGTAATCTCTAAATAGCAAAATTCGTAAAAAACGCATTTTTTCAATTAAATATTTTGCCATGTCAAATATTTGTAGTACCTTTGCAGTCGCTTTCGCGAAAATTTGAAACCAATGGGTGAAAATGAGCGAAAGAGCAGTGATCTTTGGAAATTTTGACTAATCAAGATGTAGTACAAGAATTGGGAAAAATTACAAGTAATTGTAACAAAAAATGTTCCCGTTAATTAAGTACACAATAGATCTAGTTATTCTGAGCTAAGTAATAATTTTTTTTTA
>JAZQOG010000032.1:0-36659 GCA_045627765.1 Paludibacteraceae bacterium
TTAGAAAGATGGTCAACGAATTAAGGTCTTTTATCAACCTTTTTCGGAGCCCAGTCAATCTTTTTAGGAACATCGTCAAAAGTTTACGATTTTTAAGATTGCATTATCGTAATCGAGTCAACCTTTTTCAGTTTTAATCAAGGAATAGGTTTTCCACGAGTATCCCTCGGGCATACTCCTTGACGAACGCGGTAATCACGCGGTAATAACGCGGAAATCACGCGGAACTGAAGGCTAAAGAATAGCCCCCCTGACCCCCTAAAGGGGGAATGGTGAGAGTGAAAGTGCGGGCTAGTGAAAATGACAAGTGAAATGTACTTTTTTCAAGAAAAATGCAGTTTTTGAGGTAAAACTGACGTTTTCGTTTGCGCATTCAAAAAAAAAGTCGTATCTTTGCAGCCTAAAATGATGAAATCATGGATAAGCCTGAGTACAAACCCATTTTGAAGCCCGAAAACGATTACCCACAAGTCACTCCTTATAGCGTCATCACCGGCGTTGTGATGGCGGTGCTCTTCTCTGCTGCCGCCGCGTACCTTGGTCTGAAGGTCGGGCAAGTCTTTGAAGCCGCTATCCCTATCGCTATCTTAGCCGTAGGACTCAGTTCCGCTCTGCATCGTAAGAATGCTATCGGAGAAAACGTGATGATTCAGTCTATCGGCGCTTCTTCGGGTGTGATCGTGGCAGGAGCGATCTTTACCCTCCCTGCGTTGTATATCCTACAAGCCAAATATCCGGAGATCACCGTTAACTTCATGCAAGTGTTCCTATCCTCCCTTTTGGGCGGTTGCTTAGGAATACTTTTCCTTATTCCCTTCCGCAAATACTTCGTACAAGAGAAAGATGGCGAATATCCTTTCCCGGAGGCTACGGCTACGACGCAGGTGCTTGTCAGTGGCGAGAAAGGCGGCAATCAAGTTAAACCCCTTATTTGGGCTGCCGGCATAGGCGGGATATACGATTTCTTAGTCTCTACGTTTGGTCTTTGGTCAGACACCCTCTCTACTCGAATGGTCGGTTGGGGCGAAGCATTAGCTGCGAAGTTCAAACTAGTCTTTTCTATCAACACCTCTGCCGCTGTGTTAGGTTTGGGTTATATCATCGGACTCAAATATGCGGCGGTTATCTGTGCCGGTAGTTTCTTTGTATGGTGGGTGTTACTGCCTTTGCTGGGAACAATGCCCGAGATGGCAGCCACAGACCCGCAACTGCTTTTCACGCAATACGGACGTAATATAGGAATAGGTGCGATTGCGATGGCGGGACTGATTGGTATCGTTAAGAGTTGGGGAGTCATCCGTTCTGCCGTTGGTCTGGCGGGCAAAGAGTTGGGCGGTAAGACCAAACAAGTGGCAAAAGCAACCCTTCGCACCGAAAAAGACCTCTCGATGCGGTTTGTCGCTATCGCTTCTATCGTGGCTTTGCTCTGTACACTCGTCTTCTTCTGGGTGGGTGTGTTACATAGTCTCACTCAAGCGTTAGTCGCTTTTGTGGTGGTGGCCGTTATCTCGTTCTTGTTTACGACGGTGGCAGCCAATGCGATTGCTATCGTGGGCAGTAACCCCGTTAGTGGTATGACGCTCATGACACTGATTATCGCTTCGGTAGTGTTCGTGGCTATCGGAATGAAAGGCGCTTCCGGAATGGTGGGGGCGATGGTGATTGGTGGTGTCGTTTGTACAGCATTGGCGATGGCAGGCGGGTTTATCACCGACCTGAAGATTGGATATTGGATTGGCACGACACCGGCTAAACAAGAGACGTGGAAGTTCCTTGGCACGCTCGTCAGTGCTGCTACCGTAGGCGGAGTGATGATTGTGCTCAATAAGGCATACGGGTTTGTGGGAGAGAATGCGTTAGTCGCTCCGCAAGCCAATGCGATGGCAGCGGTCATTGAGCCGTTGATGTCGGGTCAAGGCGCACCGTGGATGTTGTATTTTGCAGGAGCGGTGTTGGCTCTGATCTTGAATTTTATGGGCGTTCCTGTTTTGGCTTTTGCGTTGGGAATGTTCATTCCCTTAGCTCTGAATACGCCATTACTCGTGGGCGGCGCTATCTCTGCCCTTGTGAAGAATAAAGAGAAAGGAACACTCATCGCCAGCGGATTCATTGCCGGTGGTGCGTTGATGGGTGTCGTAGCGGCGGTGATACGTTTCTGCGGAGCCGATTGGTTTATGACCGACTGGGCAACTTCCAATGGAGCCGGTATCGTCACGATCGTGGCTTACCTCGCCCTCATCGTCTATATGTTCCTCTCTTGCAAGAAGAAAGAAAACTAGACGAACTAGAACAACTAGAAAAACTAAAACAATATAAAACAATTTAAAGATTATGGTAAGTTTTAAAGAACTGGGTTTGGTGAACACTCGTGATATGTTTGCCAAAGCAATCAAAGGCGGCTATGCTATTCCTGCCTTCAATTTCAACAACATGGAGCAACTCCAAGCCATCGTTTCGGCTTCTGCTGCTACTAAGTCTCCGGTTATCCTTCAAGTCAGCAAGGGCGCACGTAACTACGCTAACCAAACGCTGCTTCGCTACATGGCACAAGGTGCTGTTGAGTACGCGAAAGAACTCGGTTGGGAACATCCCCAAATCGTTCTTCACCTCGACCATGGTGATAGCTTCGAACTTTGCAAATCGTGCGTGGATTTCGGTTTCTCGTCTGTGATGATTGATGGTAGTGCTCTGCCTTACGAGGAGAACATCGCCCTCACAAAGAAAGTCGTTGAGTATGCTCACCAATATGACGTGACTGTTGAGGCTGAGTTAGGCGTTCTCGCCGGTGTGGAAGATGAAGTGGCTGCCGAAGAGAGCCACTACACCAAACCCGAAGAAGTGATCGACTTTGCTACCCGTACGGGTTGCGATAGCCTCGCTATCTCGATTGGTACCAGCCACGGTGCTTATAAGTTCAAACCCGAACAATGCACCCGCGACCCGAAGACCGGCCGCCTCGTTCCTCCTCCATTGGCATTCGACGTTCTTGACGCAGTCATGGAGCAACTGCCCGGCTTCCCCATCGTTCTTCACGGTTCGTCTTCCGTTCCACAAGAGTACGTGGATATCATCAATGCTAACGGTGGCAAACTGCCCGATGCAGTAGGTATTCCAGAGGAGCAACTGCGTAAGGCTGCCGCTTCGGCTGTTTGTAAGATCAATATCGATTCCGACTCTCGTCTGGCATTTACGGCTGCTGTTCGTAAAGTGTTCAACGACAAACCCGGAGAGTTCGATCCTCGTAAGTATTGCGGTCCTGCTCGCGATTTGATGATTGAGTTATATAAACATAAGATTGTGAATGTCCTCGGTTCGGACGGAAAGGCAAAGTAATCATGGCACTTCCTTTTATGTCAGCTGACGAAGCTGCAAAATTCGTAAAAAACGGAGACGTTGTCGGTTGTGGTGGTTTTACCCCTGCCGGTGCGCCTAAAGACGTAGCTACGGCGATTGCCCACATGGCTGAGCAGTTGCACGCAGAAGGGAAAGAGTTTAAGATTGATATCTATACCGGTGCTTCTACCGGCGATAGCTGCGACGGAGCCTTAGCTCGTGCTCACGCCATCAACCACCGCACCCCCTATCAATCGAATAAAGACTTACGTACTGAACTCAACGCTCAACAAGCGCACTACTTTGATATGCACCTGAGCGAACTGGCACAAGACATCCGTTACGGATTCTTGCCCCGTCCGACGGTAGCTCTCGTAGAGGCTTGTGAGGTGACTGAGGATGGTGAGATCGTGCCCACAGCAGGTGTAGGTAATGCGCCTACGTTCTGTAAGATGGCAGACCGTATCATCGTTGAACTCAATGCCGCGATGCCTGCTACTATGCGTGGTATGCACGATATCTACGAGCCCCTCGATCCTCCTATGCGTCGTGAGATTCCTGTGTATAAACCATCCGACCGTATCGGTACCGACTGCATCAAAGTCGATCCGAAGAAGATCGTCGCTGTTGTTCGTACCAACCGCCCGAACGAGGTAGGTAAGTTCTCCGAACTGGACGAGACAACCAAACGTATCGGTGATAACGTGGCTTTGTTCCTTGAGAACGAGATGAAAGCCGGTCGTATCCCTGCATCGTTCCTGCCCATCCAGAGTGGCGTGGGCAACATCGCAAATGCAGTGTTAGGTGCTTTAGGCGAAAATAAAGATATTCCTCCTTTTGAGATGTACACCGAGGTCATCCAAGACTCTGTAGTAGGTCTGATGAAAGAGGGTCGCGTTAAGTTCGCTTCCGGTTGCTCGCTGACAGTGGCTGCCGATAAACTGCAAGACATCATCGACCACATGGACTTCTTTAAGGACAAGATTGTTCTTCGTCCGCAAGAGATATCCAATAACCCCGAAGTGGCTCGTCGTCTGGGCTTGATTACCATCAATACCGCTATCGAGGCGGATATCTATGGAAACATCAACTCCACCCACATCTGTGGTACGAAGATGATGAATGGTATCGGCGGTAGTGGTGACTTCACGCGCAACGCGTATGTAAGCATCTATACCACTCCTTCCACCGCGAAGGACGGAGCTATCTCCTCTTTCGTTCCGATGGTAAGCCACGTGGATCACTCCGAGCACAGTGTGAAGATCATCATCACCGAACACGGTATCGCTGACTTGCGCGGTAAGAGTCCTATCGAGCGCGCGCACGAAATCATTAATAATTGTGTGGATCCTCAATATCGTGGGATGTTGAATGAGTATCTGGCTAAGTGCAAGACTGCTCACACGCCGCACAACCTTGATTTCGCTACGGCAATGCACCGCGAGTTCCTCAAATCGGGCGACATGCGTAACACGAAGTTCGAGTAATGCAGAAAATAGAAAAAAACGCATTCAACGCGGAAAATAAATTAGGTCGGTTACAAAAAGTAGCCGACCTAATTCTTTGAGATTTTTCTGTTCTACGAAAGCAATAATAGCCTTTAATCCGTATGTTAGTACCCTAAGTTTTGTTCGTAATCGGGATGTTCTTGTAGTATCTCTGCCGGAATCGGATATACGTTTCGGTAAACATCAAAATTAGATTTTTTATCTTCCCAAACATAGTTTGTGTTGCCTCCAAACATATTAAATCGAACTAAATCTGTCCGCCTACGTCCTTCTGCATAGAATTCTCTTCCCCACTCATCAAGAATATCTTTTAAAGTAAGACTCTGGAAAGGTGTTGCTCCTGCACGTAGTCGGAGTTTGTTAATTGCGGCCAAAGCATCACTTATGTTATCCAAACGGAATTGGGCTTCTGCGTATGTCAAATACGCCTCCGCTGTTCGCATCAAAGGGATATCTGTATCCGGCCACCTAACATCACTGGAAGGTTGAGAGGAAGAGGATAGGTTAGTCCATTTTTGGATACCCCAACAAGCTGTGAAATCATAGCTTAATGCGGATGTGTAATTTGTAGGTAGGCTCCATGTTAGGTCGTCTGTTTTATTTCGCAAAAGAGCCCTTGCATCCCCTGCGGCTTGGCTTAGTTCTGTTGCGGTTCCGGTAGCTGTAGTGCCATTAGGGAAGAATAAATCCACTAATCTTTTTTGACTACGATAACACTTCCAATTTTCAGTAAGTCCGCTTAAATCGGCCTCAGATTTGTAACCCTCATAATATGGAGCGATTGCGTACAGTCCTCCCCAACTTCTTGTTTTTTCTCCATCTTGCGGTATCACCATAATAAACTCTTGCATGGCACCATTGAGGCTGTTATCTCCCATAAAGAGATAGCGATAGGTTGGACATAAAGAATAAGTACTATTTATAACCAAATTGGCATAATAAGCAGCCTCAGCCCATTGGTCTTGACCTGTGTACACTTTGGCATTTAAGTACATTCGTGCCAACAACAACCATGCGGCAGCCTGATCTATCCTATAGTAACTTGTTTTCTGTCCTACAGCAGGTAATTGGAGCAAAGCATCTTGTAAGTCTTTAATCACTTGATTAAACAACTCTGTTCTATTTGCTTGTGAAGGCATTTGTTTATATTTAGAAGTGATTAAAAGAGGAAATCTGCCAAATAAATCGACAACATAAGAATAATAGTAAGCTCGCATAAAGAGGACTTCTCCCCGTTTGGTCTTGATAATTCCGACATTGTGGTTTTCGGTAAGGTCTAAATAGGTATTACATAATTCGATATTGAAAAGAAGCCTACGATATATACCTGTCAACAGAGCGTTTTGGCTACTCCAATCATGATGCATGATGTCGGCTAAACCAAAATCATTCCAAATCCAACGCTGCAAGTCAGAGGGAAGTTCCTGCAGCTCGTGTGTAAGACGATAAAAACAAACTGTGCCCTCATCAGTATTTTGAATATCACAAAGTCCATCAGGTAATGAATCTCCAGTATAAATCAATCGGCTAAAAATCTTGTTATAAATACTATCCACGCTACTCGGAAGGGTGTCGTTGACAGGAGTGTCGCCCGTCGCCGAAGGAGGATTTGTTGGGTTTACATTGCAGCCGGTAAAGACAGACACACCCATCACCATAGCAACGATTACGAAAGTTTTTGCATTGTGTGTTAACATCATACATTTGTAGAGTTTTGTTGTTTAACAATAACAGTTTTTCGGCTGCAAAATTACAAAAAGTTTTTGAGATACACAAATATTTCCTAAAAAATGTACAGCCGTTTTTAAAAAATGCAGAAAAATTTGCATATATCAGAAAAATGTTGTACCTTTGTCTTCGGATTTCAAATATTAGCGTATATTATAAAAAAAATTGTATTACATATTGTAGAATGGTTAGGAATAATGGCCATCCTTGCGTTAATGTCCATTGGTATATGGGCATTAGCGGGGGGTGGCCAATCCGTTGCTGCCCTTAAGTGGTTGCAAGTGGGACAGACGCTCGGAGTCTTTGTCTTTCCGCCTATCCTCTGTGCCCTCCTATGGTACAAGCAGAATTGGAAAACCGCTTTAGGTCTATCTGCACAGCGGTCTTTCAGCGATAGCGATCCTACAGCGCAGCGGTCATTCAGCGATAGCGGTCTTTCAACGAAGTGGTCTTTCAGCGCAGCGGTCCTATTAATGATCCTCGCCTCCCCGGGTATCTCTCTTCTCTCGTATTGGAATCAGAGTATCACGTTCCCTCCTTGCCTTGCGGAGTTAGAGAGTTCGTTGCGTGCAATGGAGGATGAGGCAGCCGATTTGATCTTACTCTTTGCGAAAGCAGATAATGTGGAGATATTGATCGTTAATCTTTTTGTGATGGCTATCCTTCCCGCCTTCGGCGAAGAACTCACCTTCCGCGGCTTACTCTTCACTTTCTTTCGTCCTACAGCGCAGCGGTCCTACAGCGATAGCGGTCTTTCAGCGCAGCGGTCCGCTAGCGATAGCGGTCACCCTACTCCTCTACCCCTCTACTCCTCTACTCCCCACCTTGCCATCTGGTTTTCGGCGATTTTATTCTCCGCCGTCCACATGCAGTTCTTTGGTTTTATCCCTCGTATGCTGTTAGGGGCGCTGTTTGGCTATGTGTTTGTGTGGAGCGGGAACCTGTGGTTGCCGATTGTGATGCACCTTACCAACAATGCGTTTGCTGTATTGATGTACAATATCTTCGATTGGTGTGGCAAAGACCCTTCGACATTAGATACCTTCGGTACCGGTGACACCCTTTGGGTGGGAATCCTCTCGTTGATTCTCACGGGTGTAGGTATTTATTTCTTACGAAAACTCCTTATTCGCGCGCGTAGGTGATACGCGTTATAGAAGGTGTGACTTCGAGTTCCACCTCGCGACCTAACCACAAGGGTAGGTTCTTATCGACGTGTCCTGCGGGGAAGTTAAACGCTACGGGATAGTCATAATCCGCTACAGCACGCAGGATGGTCTCTTCTATCGTTTCGTGCATTCCCAGGTCTTGTTCGCAGTCTGTGAACAGACCCACAATCAGTCCGCTGAGGTTTGCTAATACCCCACTAAGACGCAGGTTCTGCATCATCCTATCTATGTGATAATGCCTTTCGGCAATATCCTCAATAAAGAGGATAGACCGCCCTTCGGGCTGGCAGACCACTTCGTTGGCAGACCACTTCGTTGTAGGACCGCTCGCCAAGCTCGCTGAAAGACTAAACGATGTGCCTTGGAGGCCGTAGAGGACGGATAGGTTGCCACCGATGAGTGTGCCACGCGCTATGCCGGGACGGCTTTGGGAAGTAGAGGAGTAGGGGAGTAGAGGAGTCGGGTTATCTAAAGATTGGCGGAAACTTTGCAACGCCTCACTCTCCTCCGGCAAGGTGGCAATGTGTTTGCACATGATTGCGTGCAAGGACGGCACACCGATGGTGTGCATTAGTTGGTGCAGGGCGGTGATATCGGAAAAACCGATAACAAGTTTCGGAGTAGGTTTAATGCGGTCTAATATCCGCTGTAATCCGTACCCACCGCGGGCACAGAGGATAGCATCGACCTTGGGGTCAGCAAATGCCTCGTTGAGGTCGCTTATCCTTTGCTCATCGGTAGCGGCAAAGCGTCCCCAACTCGTCCGTGTATATCGCCCCTCATCAACAATATGCCCCCACGCCTCAAGACGCTGTTTGGCAGCGTCTATAAGGGTGGGGGATATAGCGCCCGAAGGGCTAATTATGCGAATTCGCATAATAGTGTAGAGTTTAGAGAACGTTCAGTTCTTTCAGAACACTCGTAGTCTTGCGAACAGCAGCTTCGCTCTCGCGCAGCTTAGCCATCTCGTCGGACGAGATTTTGAGTTCAAGCACTTTCTCGATACCATTCTTACCAATCACGCAAGGAACGCCGATATACAGATCCTTAATACCGTACTCGCCTTCGCAGTAAGCGGAGCAAGGAATCAGTTTCTTTTGGTCCTTAACGATAGCCTCAGCTACACTGGCAGCAGCAGCACCCGGAGCCATCCATGCACTAGTACCCAGCAGACCGGTCAGCGTAGCACCACCAACCATCGTGCTCTTAACCACTTCGTCAATCTCTTCCTCGGTGAGGAATTGGCTAACGTGCATACCCTTGTAGGTCATGAAGCTCTTCAAAGGAATCATCGTTGTGTCGCCGTGACCACCGATGACGTAACCATCTACGTCGTTGGCGTTGCAGTTCAGTTTTTGGCTCAAGAAATATTTGAGACGAGCGCTATCCAGCGCACCACCCATACCGATGACGCGGTTGCGAGGCAGACCAAGAGCAGCCTTTGCCAAGTATGCCATCGTATCCATCGGGTTGGAAACAACAATCACGATAGCGTTGGGCGAGTAGGTGAGCAGTTGAGAAGCAACGGCTTTCACGATACCGGCGTTCACACCGATGAGTTCTTCACGGGTCATTCCGGGTTTACGAGGAATACCGCTGGTGATGATAACCACGTCTGAATCAGCAGTCTTGCTGTAGTCGTTCGTTACACCTTCAACGACGGTGTCAAAGCCCATCAATTGAGCGGTTTGCATGATATCCATAGCCTTACCTTCGGCAAGACCTTCCTTGATATCGATGAGACATACTTTGTCAGCTACTTCGTTCACTGCCAAAACGTTTGCACACGTTGCGCCTACATTGCCGGCGCCAACAACAGTAATTTTTGACATAATGTTTAATGATTTTAGAAAAGTTTATTGTATAAATGTGTTTGTTTTATTCAATTTGGGTACAAAATTACTATTTTTTTTCGATATACGCAAATTTAATTATCTAAAAGTGCAAATAAATTTGCAAATGTCGATATTTTGTTGTACCTTTGCGGTGATTTGCCGCAATGAAGACGTTGCTATTCATATTATTACAGGCGATTATCGTGGGAGATATAGCTGATGCCGTGACGGGAGAGCCTATCGCGAATGCGTCGGTATATTATGCGAACACGAAAGAGGGTACCACCTCTAACAACGAAGGGTCGTTCTATCTCAAAGCCGATTTTAATCGCAAACGTACCCTCGTGGTGTCCGCCATCGGCTATCACTCCGAGCGTTTCGTCATCGAACCCAACCAGATGGCAGGGATAGACGTTCGGTTACGAGAGAAGACTTCGCAACTCCAAGAACTGCTCGTCACACCAGGTGCTAATCCTGCTTTGGCGATGATAGACTCCGTTCGCGCGCACCGAATAGACTACGACAAGAACCCCAATATCACCTACGAACACGTGACTGAGTTAGGACTAAGTGAGTTCACGGCTCAACAGTTGAAGCGTCACCTTTGGAAACAACTGGAACCCTACTTGGTTGATTCGTTCCTTCCCCTCTATCGTTGCGAAGAGACGATCGCTTTTCGCGACCAATGGGAGACGGTAGGTCCAAAGAAAGAAGAAGCGTTTATCCTTACGGCAACGGATTATGAGGCACTGCTTGCGGACAATAGCCATCTGAACTTCTATCGCAACGAGATATCGCTCATCGGTAAAGCCTTCCTCTCTCCTCTTGCCTCTGCCGGCAAGACCTACTATAACTACTACCTTGTGGATAGTAGCGACGTGGCAGGAAGAAAGACTTACACCCTCGACTTCAAGACGAAGAACCCGTTCTATGCGACATTCAACGGGCGGATGGTTGTTGATTCGGGTACGTGGGCGATACATAGTATTGAAGCTAAGATACCGAGGCAGTCGTCGGTGAACTACCTTGTAGGGGGAAGTATTCGGCAGGCATTTGACGGGCAACAGAACCTAAAAGAAGAGGATGTGACGGCGTTGCTGGATTTCTCCATCAAGGGGGATAGTAGCCATATTTTTCCATCTGTCTTGCTAACGCAAAAGATGAAAAAAAATGAAGAATGTATGCCCTTCGGGCAATTGAAGAATGAAGATTCTATTGGTGCTCCTGTAGCGTCTAACGACGCTGATCGTCTTAATGAACAGACAACAGGAATGGTGAAATTTGCAAGTTGGATGGCGAGGATAATCTCGACAGGATATATACCGACAGGGACGGCGATAGACTTTGGGCACGTACAAGAGATCTTACAGGTTAACAAGATAGAAGGCGTACACGTCGGTATCCCTTTGCGAACGAACGAGAGATTATGGAAAAACGTATCGTTAGAGGCGGCGGTGGGATACGGATTCAAAGATAGACAGTTTAAGGGATTAGGGAAAATCAGTTTTAACCTACCTACCCTACGACGAAATATCCTCAAAGTCGAATATCGGGACCAATATGTTTGGGAAGAAGTGGACGATTTCACTTCTCTCATGCGCGAGAACGGTGTAGGTTATGGCACGATGGACTTCACTTCCTATGCCTTCGAAGCCCTCTACTCAAACAAAAACGCCACCTCGTCCATGATCCGCCGCCGACAGTTCCAAATGGCTACAGAGAACGATTGGAGCGACATTTGTGAGACAAGCCTGTATTTCCGATTGGGAGATATAAGACCGCCTTCGGCTGAAAGACCGCTGACGCTGAAAGACCGCTACGCTGAAGGAGTGTCGTACGGAGCATTGGGTGGGATTGTGAGATTAGGATGGGGAGAGAGGAAAGTGGATTCGTATTTTAGGAGAGTTCATGTGGGTGGGCGGTATCCGACGGTATTTCTCGGTGCAGAGATGGGAGGTGTAAGCCCCTACCCAACCACTCCCGAAAGGGGAGGATCGTCTTATGACTTGTACGGCAAACTGACGCTGATGGTGAAGCAGACGGTGAGTCTGGGATTGGGAGGTAATTTAGACTATGTGGCACAAGTGGGAACGACGATAGGACAAGTGCCGTTTACGCTCTTGCACCATTTTGAGGGTAACCAAGGCTATGCGTACGACCCGTATCGGTTCACGCTGATGAATAACCTACAATACAACGCCAAGCACTTTTGTGCCCTACACCTAAGTTGGAACGGTCAAGGGGTGTTGTTTAACCTTATTCCGGGTATCCAATACCTACGACTGCGCGAGTTAGTGACATTTAAGTTAGCGGCGAACCTCGATCCCGCCTCGTATAAAGATCAGACCAATCCCTTCCATCAGCCTTATGTCGAGGTGGGTTGCGGAATAGGAAATATCTTACGCGTACTGGACCTGCACTCGGTTTGGCGCGTGACGAACAGGCAAGACCCCACAACCCCACGTTGGGCTATGCGGTTCCGTATCCATTTAGATTTATGATTTAGTGATTGGCAGGATGGTAGGTTAAGATAGCCTTCCTTAGATCTTGTACATCGACGTGGGTGTATATCTCCGTAGTGGCAAGGTCCTCGTGTCCGAGCAGTTGTTGGATAACCCTTAGGTCTGCCCCGTTTTGTAGTAAGTGGGTAGCAAACGAGTGACGTAAGGTGTGGGGCGAGACAACTTTATGAATACCGGCTGCTTCGGTGAGGCGTTTGATGATGGTGAACACCATCGCACGAGTCAAAGGACGACCTCGGCGATTAAGAAAAGCATAGTCGGTGGCTTTTGGGTCAATAGGCCAATGCGCGCGTTCTTCGAGCCAATAGACAAACCATTTCTTTGCTTCAGGGGAGATAGGGACGTAGCGCTGTTTGCTGCCCTTACCCAGGATGAGCATATATTCCTCGTCAAGGTAGATATTACTGAGTTTGAGTTCCGTGAGTTCGCTCACACGCAATCCGCTACCATAGAGCATCTCAATGATAGCGCGATTACGATGTCCTTCGTTGGAGGAAAGGTCTATTTGGGCAATCATTACATCGATTTCTTCGAGAGTAAGGACGGACGGCAGATGTTGTTCCTTGCGCGGTTGAGCCAGCAGTTCGGAGGGGTCTTGTTCGATAAAGTTCTTATAGAGAAGGAACCTATAGAAAGAGCGAATACCGGATAGGATACGCGCCTGCGAACGGGCGTTGGACTGTTCGTCAAAAGTTAGATAGACAAACTGTTCAAGGTCAGAGAGTGTGAGACGGACGATGTCGAGATGGTACGTGTCGCAATACTGACGCAGTTTGTCGAGGTCTTGTTCATACGCCTCTACGGAGAGGTCGGATAGCCCCCTCTCAAAACGCAGGTAAGCGTTATAGTCCTTATAGATAGCGTCAGGCTTCGCCATAGTTATGGGGCTTATACATCACACGAGTGGGCAGATAGGAAGTGAGCACCCCTAATAGCAGCACCACCACGAGAACGAAGAGTACATCTAATTCCTCCACAGAGACGGGATAAGCGGAAATGATATATTCGGTTCCGGAACCGAGTTTGAGCAGTCCGAAATGTTCCTGAACAAAACAGATGACCAGTCCTAAGATCACACCGATGGCGGCACCGAGTCCGTTGATAAGGAAACCTTCGTAAAGGAAGATACGGTGCACAAGATTATCGTCCGCACCGAGGTTCTGAAGGGTTACCACATCATGCTGTTTATCGAGGATAAGCATGGTGAGGGAGGAGATCATGTTTAGTCCGGCGATGAGAAGGATAAACACCATCAGTACGGCAGTGAGCCATTTCTCGATACGCAGGACGCGGAAGAAGTCTTCTTGTTGTTCATAGCGGTTAAGAACGCGATATTGGGGTCCTAAGAAGCGCGTGAGACGGGCTTGCGTCTTCTTGACATTCGTTTCCTTATTGACTTTAACAAGGAGAGCTGTGACGGTCGTAGAGTCATAGTCAAAGAGGTAGCGAGCAAGAGGAAGGGAGATAAGTGCGACTTTGTCATCGTATTGGGTTTGGTTAACGGCAAACTCCCCCGAGACGAATGCCACGGCTTGGCGGAAGTTCTGGTCGGGACGCAGCATGCTCATCTGTCCTATCCGTTTGGGCGAATAGATGTGTACTCCTTCAACGAAGAAAGAGTGTACGCCTAAGGTTATGGCCAGTCCTCGTCCGAAGACGATACGGTCGAAAGCGCCATCGTGTACCATAAATTTTCCGGAACGGATCGTGGTGTCGATGTTCGTTATCTGTTCAAAGCGTTCATCTACGCCTTTGAGGATAGCGGGAATCTGATGCCCTTTATATTCGAGTAGAGCGGTCTCGGACACCTCTTGAGCAAACCCGACAATATTCGGTTCAGAGCTTAGGTAGTGGGTGAGGCTATTGGTGAGCGTGAAGGACTTACCTTCGGCGATTTCGATGCGCAGGTCGGGGTCAAAATTAGAGAACATGGACTCCACAAGGGTTCCAAAGCCGTTCATAACGGAGAGGACACAGACCATCGCAGCGGCGATAACGGCTACCGCTGCTACGCTGATACCACTAACGATGTTAATGGCTTGATGTCCTTTCTTGGAAAAGAGATACCGCCAAGCTATAAATAAAGGTGTTTTCACTTGCCTAATAGTTGATCTATACGTTCCATCTTATCAAGAGTCTCATCCAAATGGAAATGAAGTTCGGGAATGATACGCAACTGGTGTCGTTCTAAGTTTCCCAACTCAAAACGGATTTTAGGCGTATCTTCTATTATTTGATGGATCAAATCAGCTTGGGGGCTATAGATAGACAAGTAAACATTCGCCACGGACAAATCAGGACTCACCCTCACCTCACTAACGGAGATAAGAGTGGCAGAAAGAGTACGAGCGTAACGAAGGAAGATGTCGCTCAAATCTTTCTGGATGAGACGAGCTATCTTCTGTTGACGAGTTGTTTGCAAGTTACCAACAATTAATATTTGTGACGACCTTCGTCAGCAACCGTCAGTTTCTTACGGCCATGAGCACGACGAGCAGCTAAGACGCGACGGCCATTAGCGGTCGCCATTCTCTCGAGGAATCCGTGTTTGTTACGACGTTTGCGTTGAGAAGGTTGGAATGTACGTTTCATATCTTTTAAGTTTTTTAAGTTATTCTAGTGTTTCTAGTTTGTCTAGTTAATCTAGTTTTTCTGGATTTTTTACAAATTTTCGCAAAATGGACTGCAAAATTACAACATTTTTTTGATATGTGCAAATTTTTTTGTATCTTTGCACCACTTTTTTAGTAAAATTATGCTTAAAACCGCTAAAGTTATCGTTTTACACTGCCAAAAACACTCCGATAAGGCAAATATCTTGCACACCTACTCGCAAGAAGAGGGGCGGGAAAATTTTATTCTGTATCGAGGTCGTAAGCGACAAGGAATGGAAGGAGGTCTTCCCCATTTACCCCTTGTTATTTTAGAGGTGAGTTATGATGATAATAAGAATCGTGAGATGAAAGTGGTTCAATCGTATAATCCGATTTTTATCCCTCATTCGGAAGACAGTGAGAAGCAGTGCGTGAGAATGGTATTAGGGGAGATCTTATATCGCACCTTGCGTCACCCGATGGCGGATCCTACTATTTATTCTTTTTTGGTAAATACAATCAAGCAGATTGACACAGAGCCACAGGCGCAAGTCTTATTGCGCCCATTCTTACGCCATTTCTCGGAACTGTTAGGATACGGCGGAGAGTGGATAGAAGAGTGGAATGAGCTTAAATCGCTGGACTTACTGCGCGAGATGTTGGACTAACACCTCGTCGCAAAGGGAGTCGGTATCGAGTGCAAACGTTTGCATAAGCAACGAGTCTCGCGTAATGGTCATTATCTGATAAACCGGTTCGGATAGGAATCGCTCGACCACAGCGTTTTTCTTGACGCGGTGGGTCCTATGTACACTACCGGTCTCAATGAAGGGCATCTGGCGGGCGTATATATGATCGTGTCCCGAGAAGACGAGGTCTGCTTTTTTTAGGGTATAGCCTAAGAAGACGTTCGTTCCTAAGTTAAGCCGTCCTTTGACAATCGAGTGTACAGGATGGTGCATGATCACGATAGTGAACCTGTCTTCAGCACCTCGGATGGCATCTAAGACCCATTTATTTAGTCGGGTATAGTGGTGCAAGAGGTACGGAGCCGAAGTGTCGATAGCAATAAGACGGAAAAATCGGAAGTCCACAAAATAAGTAGTGCCCAATCCGTTGGAAGGACCATTGAGAGGATGGCGGAACATGTTGTACCATAGATAAGGTAAGGTACGAACGAGCCCTTTGTGGTACTCGTGGTTACCGGGGGTGGTCATCACGGGTAGGGTGTCGAAGATGGTTCCGTTTAGGTCTTTGATGAGTTGTTGAGCGTAATACGTATAGCCTCTATCCATCCAGTCGCCGAGTTGGGCATAGGCATCGAGGTGGGGATAGGCTTGTCCTAAAGAGAGGTATCGCTCGTGGGAGATGTCATTGTGGACATCGCCCAAGAGAAGAAGGCGGAACGTATCGGGTTCGTTGAGGTCATACCAAATGGAATCCACCCACAAGAAAGAGGGCACGCTATCGCGTCCGAATGTGGAGAAGCGGTAGGGCTGTATCGTTTCCTCCCAAACGGGTTCAGGAGGATTACCAAACCAAGCCTTCCAGCGGCAGATACACGTGATGGTACCTGCCACTAAAAGAAGGCTTAAGACGACCCATAGAATGATTTTCCGCGTTCGCATGATTAGAAGGGAAGATCCGTTGATTCGTCGTTTGCTGAAGCATCAAATGGGGTGGTGTTCGCAGGAGCGGCTGCTGCCATAGGAGTTGCGGCAGGAGCAGGAGCGGCTGCAGGAGCGGCTTGCTCAGGAAGACCTTTCTGTACGCGATAAGCGCGGATAGAAGTGTACCAACGACCATTGAACTCACGACTTTCGATATCGAAACTGATGGTGATAACATCGTCCACCTCGAAGGGGTTGTTGTTGATACGGTCTTCACCAAAGATTTCGAAGCAAACTTTACGGGGATATTGTTCTTGTGTTTCGAGGATAGCAGATTGTGCTTTCCAAGGGTTACCATTACGACCCGTTCCCTCTTGTAAGGGAAGTTTTTGAATAACTTTTCCTGATAGTTCCATGATTATTCTCCTTTAATGGCAGCAACGCCGGGTAAAACTTTACCTTCGATAGCCTCAAGAAGAGCACCACCTCCGGTGGAAATATAACTAACGCGATCTGCCATACCAAACTTATTGATACAAGCTACGCTGTCGCCACCGCCGATGAGGGAGTAAGCGCCGTTATCGGTTGCAGAAGCGATGGCTTCGGCAATGGCTTTACTACCTGCGGTGAAGTTTTCAAATTCAAACACACCTGCGGGACCATTCCAAAGGATGGTTTTTGCGCCTTCGATGGCTTTAGCAAAAGCATCGCGACTCTTAGGTCCGGCATCCATTCCTTGCCAACCGGCAGGAATCGATTTGCTATCACAGGTGTTCGTTTGCGCGTCATTGGCGAATGCGTTAGCGATAACAGAGTCGGTACCGAGTACGAGGTTCACGCCCTTAGCTTTCGCTTGTGCTAAGATATCGAGAGCGAGGTCGAGTTTATCGTCTTCGCAGATAGAGTCACCAATCTGTCCGCCTTGCGCTTTGGCAAAGGTGTAGGTCATTCCGCCGCAGAGGATGAGGTTGTCCACTTTGTCCATCAAGTTCTCGATGATACCGATCTTCGTGGATACTTTCGAGCCACCCATGATGGCGGTGAAGGGACGACGAATGTTCTTGAGGATGTTATCAACAGCCTCTACTTCTTTTTCCATAAGGAAACCGAGCATTTTGTTATCTTGGTCGAAGTAATCCGCGATAACAGCGGTGGAAGCGTGTTTGCGGTGAGCGGTACCGAAAGCGTCGTTGACATAGCAGTCAGCATAAGAAGCGAGGGTCTTAGCAAACTCTTTTTGTTTGGCTTTCATCTCTTTCTTTGCCTCTTCGTAGCGAGGATCTTCTTTGTCGATATCGGTCGGTTTGCCCTCTTCTTCTGCATAGAAACGCAGGTTCTCGAGCAGGAGCACTTCGCCGGATTGGAGTGCATCGGCTTGTGCTTTCGCTTGGGCACAATCGGTAGCGAATTGTACGGGGGTGCCTAATGCTTTAGCAACGGCATCTACGATTTGAGATAGGCTGTATTTAGCAGCCGGTTTGCCTTTTGGTTTACCCAGGTGAGACATGATAATGAGTGCGCCACCCTCGTTGAGAATGTGCTTGAGTGTAGGCAGAGCGCCACGAATACGGGTGTCATCCGTGATAACACCATTTTCATCCAACGGGACATTAAAGTCAACACGCACGATTGCCTTTTTGCCGGCAAACTTGTAATTTGAAATTGTCATCATACTATAAATATTTTTAATTTGTGATTTCTAGTCACGTTTCTCCCAATCGATGGAGTTGAGCCGTCCTTGGTACACATCTGCGAATGTGGTGGTGAGGTAACTGCCGCCGATGAGGTAGATATTGTTGTTATAAACAAAGACGGATTGTTTTTGTCGCGTCTTATAAGATTCGGGTAAGATATTCTTGGAACTATCGGGAACAGCCCAACTCATTCCTTCGTCTTCGCTATATAAGATAGGGCTCTGGAAGTGCATCTTGTCGTCCACACCACCAAAGAGATAAAGTACATTGCCGTACCACACGACGGAGGCTCCGGTCAAGGAAGTGAATTTCGGTTTCTCGATAGAGAAGTTCTTGATACGATAGCCGGAGGCTTTGGAATATTCGATGTTCCATCGGCTATTGAGGCTTTTGCCCGTTTGTGAGAACCCGCCGATGATAGTTGCCCTTTCCAACAGTCCTCCCGTTTTGTTAAACTCGGCTACTGCCATGGCATTTGTCGGAAAATCGTCGGAGAGAGGAGCTATGTGTTCGGCGATAGTGAGTTGGTCGTCTTCGCCTAATGTAGCTAAACGTAACTGTTCATTCGCGTCCTTAACGATAGCCCAAACGGAGTCGTTGAAGGTCATCAGCATAGTGATGGGAAGGAAGTCTCCCATTTGTTCAATCGCAGTCCATTGGTTCGGAGAAAAGGCTTTGTATAAGGTGGTTCCGTCGAGGTAATACGCGGTTGTTATATTGGATAGGATGGTTCTCACGGCGCAGTTGTCAGGTAGGCCTTCTGCGTTGCTAGGTCCTGTCCAGTTTTGTCCATCGGTAGAGGTATAGAACCGATTAGAGAATCCGTTATTGACCATGAGGCAGAGTTGGTCTCCTAAAAAGAATGCTTGCTGTTCGCTACCATCCGGGTCGGGTGTATAGATTTGGCTTGTAAGTTGTTTCCAAATAAAAAGGTCCGGATCGGCTTGGTGTACGGTCACTTTGATGTTATACACCTTGGTGTTAGTTCCATCAGAAGAAGTGATCGACATATATATCGGCTGTCTTGTAAAATCGATGGTATCGGAACCTTTCAGATAGAGGGTGCTATCGGGATTGCTAAGATGTAGGGTAACGGTTCCCGGGGTGGCACCATAGGTGAAACGCGGTACTACTTTTTTGATGGAAGTTCCATATAAGATAGAGTCCACATTATACACTCGACCGGTATCCAGTCCCTCATCAATCTTAAAGGTTGCCTTAGCCAATCCGGGGAACGAGTCTTGTGCCATAAAACGCATTGCCGTCAGTTGAGCGACAGAGGAGGTGGTTGTGGTGTCAGAGGACTTATCTTTGCACGAAATAAGTAAGAAGAATGCAATAAAACTTCCTAATAAAGGAAAAATATGATAAATTTTAATATTTTTTTTGTTTATATGCATTTTTTTTTGTACTTTTGTATTCGTTTTCAAAACCTAACTATTATTAACCTTATTTTTTAATCTAAATTATTATGCTTTTTGCTGCTCAACTTCGTGATTTTATCAATCTTTTTCCTTGGTCGCGCGTTCGTAAACAGAAGTCCTCTTTGAGGGGTATTTTAGAACAACGCCGTCGTGTTTATGATAAAGACCAAGCTCGTCAAGATGCTCAAGTTCTTGTTCGTCGTATTGCCGAATTGCCTCTGTTCCAACAAGCGCAGACGGTGATGCTCTATTCCTCCGTTCATAATGAGATTGATCTTCAAGCGTTGTTAGAGCAGTTCAAGGACCAAAAAACCTTGCTTCTTCCCGTTACCCATCGTCATTGCATCACCGCCAATCCGTACGAAGGAGAGGAGAAGATGCGTAAGGGTAAGCATCGGATTGCCGAACCGACAACGAAACCCTATAAAGGAACGATAGACCTTATTTTGGTGCCCGGTGTTGCCTTTGACCGTTACGGTTATCGTTTGGGGCGAGGAGGAGGTTTCTACGACAAGTTCCTTCGTCAACATCCAAAAGCCTTTAAGTTAGGCGTTGGTTATGACTTCCAGATTTATAAGAAGGAGCTGCCATACAATCTGTTTGACGTTCGGGTGAATGCAATTCTCACGCCGACTAAGTCCATTGGATTGTAGTTTGGCTTGCTTTCTGAGCCTCTATAGCTCTGTCTGTTTCTGCCGAAAGATGTTTCTCTCCGGTGCGATAATAATATATAAGACCATATTGTTTGCAAAGGTTGAGTCTTGCAAACGGTAGTTTATCTTTATAAAAATCCTCCACTTGGTTCCAGATCCGCACAATAAGCCCATCTGCTTGTTTGCGCAGTTCTTCCACATTCTCTTGTGCTCGATGGGTTGTTTGTTTCCGATAGGAGTGGCTGGGTTGTTGTTCTTTGAAGTTATCGAAATATCCCTTCACTTTATTGATTGTCGGATTATAGATAGGGAACCCCCCATTGCCGATACGTTCGTTCTCGCCCTTGATGATCTTTTCTCCCCAATAGAGCAAGTCCTCTTCGGTAGATAAATCGGGTACAACGTGGTTATCCGTCTCTAAGCCGTAGAGAGTTTTATAATCTTTTTTTATCTCGCCACGAATAACGGCTAAGTTAAAGACTTGGATGAAATGGGAGAGATACATTCGCGCATTCTGCACGATTAACCGATACTCTTTATTTGCGGAAGCCTTATTTTTGCGGTTGTTGTGGTATTGCCCTACCTGCATCTGAAACTGCACCAAGAAACGCTGTGCTTCTTGTAAGGTGGAGTAGTCTAAAGCTTGTTCGCTATAGTCGGCTTCGCTGGCGCGTTGTACTGCGTTTTGCAGAGCAGAGAGGCGAGCTTGATCCGTATTGGGTAATCTTCTATAAGGCATAACGAGTGCGTTTTAGGATTGGCGAGTCAATAACTGTTGGGCTAACTGTTCTAATGTCTGTCGCGCTTCTTGTTGTGGGAAGCGAGAGAGTAGGTTGAGCGCTTGCGTGGTGTGATCGGCAATGAGTTGCATTGCCTCCTCGCGTGCGCGCAGGCGATTATATAATAAGGTGACCTGTTCGATTTTGTGTTTACGCTCTTGAGGTGTCTCAGAAGGCAGAGCCATAAGTTGACGTAGCATAGCCTTATCTTCCGAAGAAGCATTATCTCTTGCCGCCAAGAGGAGGTAGGTCTTTTTTCCTTCGCATATATCGCCTCCGATTGCCTTACCGAAAGTGCGTTCATCACCATAGACATCAAGCACATCGTCTTGTATCTGGAAAGCGAGTCCGAGGTGGATACCAAACGCATAAAGGTCTTCTTGTTGCTGCTTAGTGCTTCCTGCTACGATAGCTCCCATCTGTAAAGCGGTCGCTAAAAGGACAGAGGTCTTGAGGCGAATCATCGTCATATAATGGTCTTTGCTCACCTGTTCGTCTGCCATCGTCTCAAAGTCCATATCAAGTTGTTGCCCTTCACAGATCTCCGTAGCCATCTTATTAAACACCGATAAGAGTTGTGCCAATAATGTGGGTTCGTAGTTTTGGAGTTGTTTATAGGCTTCAATCAGCATCTCGTCACCGGATAGGATGGCGGTATTCTCTCCAAACTGTTTATTCACAGAAGGGCGACCTCTACGAACAGAGGCGTGATCCATCACGTCGTCGTGAAGGAGTGTAAAATTATGGAAGAGTTCGAGTGCCAATGCCGCCGGAACCGCTTTCTCTGCCTCTGCTCCGCATAACTGACATGCGAGCAAAGCTAAGGTTGGACGCAACCGTTTGCCCCCTTCTGCCAGTGCATAGTCGATGGGAGCATAGAGTCCTATCGGTTCACGATGCCAATCTAAATGGGCGATATAGGGGCGAATATCTATCATTAACTTAATCTGTCTTCAATAATATCGGTCAATACCTCTTTGATATCTAAGCCTGCCGCACGTACCTGTTGCGGAATAAACGAGGTAGCGGTCATTCCGGGTGTGGTGTTGATTTCAAGTAAGTTGATCTTCCAACCCTCCGTCAGGATATAATCGGTTCGGATGATACCTTGGCATCCTAAGATATCGTAGATGTGCAGGGTCATGGCTTGCACTTTATCTCGAACCTCATCGGGAATACGAGCCGGCGTGATCTCATCGACTTGACCTTTATATTTGGCGTCATAATCAAAGAACTCGTTTTTGGAAACCACTTCGGTGACGGGGAAAGCGACCGCTTTGGTCTTGGTCTTATACACACCGCAAGTTATTTCCGTTCCTTTCATGAACGCTTCGCAGATGACTTCGTCCCCCTCTTTGAAAGCAATATCGATGGCGGGGTTTACTTGATCCGGGGTCTTCACTTTCGTACACCCGAACGAACTTCCCCCTACATTACTCTTGATAAAACAAGGCAGTCCCACTTGCTCAACCACTTGTTCGGCTGTAGGACGAGCCTCGCCTTTACGCAAGAGGATACTGGGAGAGATGTTGATTCCGAAATCTTGGAGGTAGTGGTTGCAGGCGAACTTATTAAACGTCAACGCAGCCGCCAATACACCGCAGCAGGAGTAGGGAATACCCATTATATCAAAGTATCCTTGGAGCAGACCGTTTTCTCCGGGAGTGCCGTGGATGGTGATATACGCAAACTCAAAGCGGATCTTTTGCCCGTCTTTGAGGTAAGAGAAATCGTTCTTATCGAGGGGTAAAGTGGAGATAATCTCCATTTGCCCATCTTTCATTCGCCATTCGCTAATCACTCGCCAGTCATGGCTTCTAAGACTGACGAGAGTGACATTGTATCGCTCTTTGTCTAAGAACGAATCAATGCCTGCTGCGCTGCGTAAGGAGACTTCATATTCCGAACTATCCCCGCCGGCTACGATAGCAATGTTGCGTTTCATTAACCTAAATATGTTTTAAGAACTCGACTGCGTGGGCTGGAGTTCAAGCGTCTGATCGCTTTCTCCTTAATCTGACGAACACGTTCGCGAGTCAAACCTAATTCGATGCCAATCTCTTCCAACGTCTTTTCGGGACAACCGATACCGAAGAACTGTTTGAGGATATCCGCTTCACGAGGAGTGAGTTGCGCCAAGGCGCGATCAATCTCCATAGCGAGTGACTCATTGATCAGTCCTCTATCTGCGTTCGGCGAATCTTCGTTAGGAAGGACATCAACCAAACTATTATCCTCGCCCTCAACGAAAGGAGCATCCACACTCACGTGACGACCCGACATCTTCAACGTGTCGGCAATCTTATCCACAGGAATATCGAGTTCCTCCGCCAGTTCTTCTGCGGACGGCTTGCGCTCGTGCTCTTGTTCAAAACGCTGGTAGGCTTTGTTAATCTTATTGAGCGAACCCACTTGGTTCAGCGGAAGACGAACGATACGGGACTGCTCCGCCAAGGCTTGTAGGATGGATTGACGAATCCACCAAACAGCGTAGGAAATGAACTTAAATCCGCGAGTCTCATCGAACTTCTCCGCAGCCTTAATCAGACCGAGGTTCCCTTCATTGATGAGGTCGGGTAACGATAGTCCTTGGTTTTGGTATTGTTTAGCCACAGACACAACGAAACGCAAGTTCGAGCAAGTCAGTTTTTCCAACGCTTTCTTACGCTCTTTCGCATCTCCTTGACGAATACGAGCCGCCAGTTCCACTTCCTCATCCACCGAGATAAGGTCCTCTCGACCGATCTCTTGCAGATACTTATCCAACGAAGCCGATTCGCGGTTCGTAATCGATTTAGTAATTTTTAATTGACGCATAATCAATCTCCTTATGTTAAATATGTGATCCGGCCGGGATTCGAACCCGGGACCCACAGCTTAGAAGGCTGTTGCTCTATCCAACTGAGCTACCAGACCCCGTCATAATGACGCCCTTTTTCCTAAAAAAGGAAAAATCGCGCAAAGTTACAACTTTTTTTTGATATATGCAAGTTTATTGCCAAAAAAGTGAAACTTTTCTTATTATAACAAGCCATTTAATACCGTTTCGAGGTCTTGTTTGCGACAAGCACCTACATGACGATCCACTATTTCCCCATTCTTAAAAATGAGCATCGTAGGGATATTCATGATTTGGAAGTGTTCGCAGGTGTCGGGATTCTCGTCCACATTCAGCTTGCCGACTCTCACTTTCCCCTCAAACTCTTGTGCCAGTTCATCTACGATGGGGAGCATCATCTTACACGGGCCACACCAAGGTGCCCAAAAATCAACCACTAATGGCTGGTTGTCTGCTAACAAGGTTTGGATGTTAGCGTCCGTTACTTCAATTGTCATAATGTTTGTATTTTAATCGTTTTTATTTTTCGTTTGCCTAATAATTGTTCGGTAATCTTATCCTCCAAATATGTTTGGATAGACCGACGAATGGGGCGTGCCCCAAAATCCTTTGTCTCCGTCTTCGAGAGCAGGTCCACCTTCACTTGGTCGCTGATATCGAGTTTGAGGTCTTGTTGCTGCAAGCGTTGGGTTAGTGCCAACAGTTCAAGATCTAATATCTTACGCAAGGACACGGTGTCTAACTGATGGAAAGTGATGACTTGGTCGATGCGGTTCAAGAACTCGGGTGCAAAGGTCTTATCCAATGCCTTGAGCAGCATTTGTTGCGTAGCTTTCTCATCGTGAATAGGATCGCTAAATCCTACGCCGTGACCAAAGTCGCGCAGGTTACGGGAGCCTACATTAGAGGTGAAGATGATGATGGTGTTCTTAAAGTCAATCATCCTACCTTGTCGGTCGGTTAGTCGTCCCTCGTCTAACACTTGTAGGAGCATATTAAAGATATCAGAATGCGCCTTCTCTATCTCATCAAACAGGACGATAGAGTAGGGTTGACGTCGTACTGCTTCGGTCAGTTTGCCGCCCTCCTCGTAAGCCACATAGCCCGGAGGCGCTCCTACCAACAAGGAAGCCGTGTGTTTCTCCATATATTCGCTCATGTCAAAACGAATAACCGCATCTTTTGTCCCAAACATCTCCTCTGCCAGGCACTGGGCGAGATAGGTCTTTCCTACACCCGTGGGACCTAAGAAGAAGAAACTACCAATGGGTCGTTTAGGGTCTCTCAACCCTAAGCGTGAGCGTTGGATAGCTTTGACTAATGTAGCGATGGCTTCGTCTTGTCCGATGACTTTGGCTTTGAGGTGCTCCTCCATCTGTACCAAACGCTCTTTCTCTCCTATCTGTACGCGCTCCATCGGGATGCCGGACATCATCGACACCACCGCTTCTATGTCTGCCACGCTCACCTCTTGTATCTCTCCTGCACTGTGTTTGCGGGCACCGGCTTCGTCCATGACGTCGATGGCTTTATCGGGGAAAGCGCGGTCGGTTAGGTAGCGGTCGGATAGGGTAACGCAAGCGCGCAGACTATCCTTGCTATAATGTACATGGTGATATTCGCCGTAAGGGGTCTTTAGTCGTTCGAGGATCTTGAGCGTCTCCTCTAATCCGGATGGTTGCACCATCACTTTTTGGAAACGGCGTTCGAGCGCACCATCTTTCTCAATGGATTTGCGGTACTCGTCGATCGTCGTGGCACCAATGCACTGTATCTCGCCTCGTGCCAATGCGGGTTTGAGGATATTCGCCGCATCCAAAGAACCTTGAGCATTACCTGCACCGATAATCGTGTGTATCTCGTCGATAAAAAGGATAATCTCCTTATGTTTATTGAGTTCTTCTATCACTTTCTTGATTCGTTCCTCAAACTGTCCACGGTAGGTGGTTCCCGCCACCATCGAAGCGATATCGAGGATGACAATCCGTTTGCCATTCAGAGCCTCCGCTTGTCCGGCTTGGATACGCAGTGCCAATCCTTCTACAATAGCCGACTTTCCTACTCCGGGTTCTCCGATGAGAACGGGGTTGTTCTTCTTGCGTCGGGCAAGGATCTGTAGCACACGGGTGATCTCCTCGTCGCGTCCTACGACAGGGTCTAACGCGCCCTCTTGGGCTTGACGTGTCAAGTCTTTTCCGTATTTGTCTAAGGACGGAGTGGCGCTATTCGACCGTTTAGACCCAAAAGTCTTGGGTTCCGACTCCTCTCGACTATCCTCTACGGCATCTGCTTCTAAAGCCGACGCTTTCGTAGGTTGAGCGAAATGCGGTTGGGATTGTATCACGCTCTCATAAGTGATTCCCCACTCGGATTCTAAGTAAGCTGCCGCGCGATTGATGTGTTCGCGAAGGATGGCGAGTAACAAGTGGATACTTCCCACCGCTTCGGATTGGGTCGCTTTGGCTTGCGAATCGGCTATACGTAGGATCCGTTCTACTTGGGTACTGCGCGTAGCGGGTTGTAACACATCCGATGGCGAAGAACCCAAAGCAGAGTCTAAATGCTCTTTAGCTTGAGAGATGTTACAACCGAGTTGGGCGAGCATGTTGTATGCGGTTCCTTCCCCTAAACGAAAAATACCCAATAGCAGGTGTTCGGATTGCACCTGAGGGTTCTGTAAACGCTCAGCCTCTTGCTGAGCATAGATAAGAATCTTATTTAATCTAACTGTTAACGGCATAATCGTTATCTATAAAAATGCCAAACTAATCCGGCACGGAACATATCTCGTTGCATCGGGTAATAAGGCATTAACAAATAATCTCCTGATTGACGCATAAACGAATAGTTGAAGTGCGAATATTGGGCAAAAAACTTGAGGTGTAATAGTCTTACATAAAAATTAGCATATACATTTAGGACAGGATAGTTCCCCACCGCCAATTCCTCACCTTGTGCTTGCACACAGAACTGACCGGTAGCCGGATTGATGATGGGTGCATTATATTTGGTAAAGTACCGCATATCCACTCCCACCTGTGCATCCAAAGCCTTGAACCAAGTCCCGTGATAATAAAGGTTGTGGTAGAGGGTAAACATCGGAACGGGTATCTCGCGTGACGAGGAGGTCTGATAAACCACATGGTTCTCTAAGTTCACCCACGGCGTCGTTAAGTCGCATTGTACATCTGCCGAGAAGACCTGTATATTTCCTTCCATCTGATAGGGTAGTCCGTCTGTTGCCTCGAAATAGATATGGTTCGTCCTATTCTCAAAGCCAATGTTTACGGCAGGCTTAACCCACTGTGTGGGATACCGCACCGCTCCTTCCACTTTGAGGCTCAATGGTTTGGTGAAGTTATTATCCCAGCGATAGTGGTTGGAACGGAAGTGCTGCAAATAGTACGACACCGCTTCGTTACCAAAACGTACCTTACCGGTGATATCCATTGTGTCTTTGCCTAACTTAAAGACAGCATCTATTTGTCCTCGTACATGGAACTGCCCTAACTTATATCCGACAAGACACACATCTCCTCCTGCTTCGTAGAAGATCAGATGTCCCAATCGCTTGTAGATAGCTCCTCCCACAAACGTGTTGTTGGTCCATTGGTCTTGGAAGAGTGTATCGTTATACAATCGAACAGGAACAGCCATCGCCTCTATTGGGTTATTAACCGCAGCCCAACCTTCCGTTCCTTCGTACGGTTTAGGGATAAGGAAGCGCTGGCACTCGTTGCGTGCATAAACCATCGCTCCGAAACGCAGTTTGGTATTAAAGACCTCCTCAAACGTAACGGAAATCGTGTTCTGAATAGTGAGTACATTCGTCGAGTCGTAGGTCTGTTTGGGGTTGTGATACAGATTGGGGAAATACCCTTGCTGCGCTTGCTGCTCCACATAACGACGAACCGAGTTAGTCGTCTCAAACGTGTGCGCAAACGTCATCATCGGAATCTTATCCACGATGATGGTATCTACCATCTCTTTCTCACCAAAACCATTCACATGTTCCACACTATCTTTGCGCTCCCGATCAAGACAGAGGTGGTAACCATGGTGCAGAAAACCGGAGATATACTTATACCCCGACATTCCCTGCAAACTTGTGGGGATATCCTCGGGAAGCAAGTCGCCTGTCAAATCGTCCAATCGCGTGACACCTCCATTCTCGAAGTTACTGAGGGTGTTAAAGGTGATACCCGCGTGCAAGCTATACACATCGCCGTCGTAGCCTCCAAAGACCGCTCCATTGACCATCTTTCCCTCCTGCGTAGCATAATGACCATAGCCTTTCAGGTAATTGATCTCGACCCCTAAGTTCGTGCGTTTGTTGAGGTTACCGGTGAATAGGAAATTGATCTCATGTTCCTCGTGTCCTGTTACGAAACTGCGGTTATACCCAATCTTTGAATAAGGCACGGTCGTGTTATAGAAACGTATATCCTGCGGAGTGATGGTGTAAAGCTGATACTGCAACCCGAACACATCATCTACCTTGTGCGGGTTCTGAAACCACAACCGCGACTGCACCGGAGAGACCGTGTTTCCGTTCCACACGTTCGAGATGGAGAAGTTATTGAGAAAACTCTTCAACGGCGTGTTAAGATAACTCGTATCCACTGGCACGGTATCTGCCAGCGAAGTGAGTTCCGCTAACTGCCAAGTCTTGATCCGTGTCTGAATTTTGTTCTTAGCTGCCTCCACCGGGGATAGCAACATCAGGCCGACCCATAACAATATGTCCAATCGCCAATGACGCAAGACTATTTCTTCTTTTTGAGCAAAGCAATCTCTTTCTCTTGGTTACGGATGGTCTTGAGCAGTTCGTTCAATTCCTCGTTCTCGATGGTCGTAGGATATTGTTCCTCTACGAGTTGCAAGAAATCCGACAAGATATTCATATAATTGATAAACGCATCGTAAGCCGATTCGTACTGCGTAGCCCCTTGATCGATGTGATTCATGAAATGGAAATAGTTCACATCCTGCAAGCGCAACCAGTCGCTTTTGAGTCGTTTATCCGAGCACAAGCGAACACGTTCGGCTACAGCGTAGAGTTTTTGCAAAGCCTCTTGTTGGAGGTCGTTGCCCATATAGACGCTTAGGTCTTTCGCCTCACCGCTCCAAGTCAACGGATAGGAAGCACTGACCACCTCTTTAGCGGCTTTCTTTGCGGCCTCTGTTGGAGTGACAAATCCCATCTCACGTTCTAACACGTAGTAAGGCAATGCCTTCAAGAACTCGAAGATTCCCGTTTCGGCTTTTTGGTTGATACCGAACGCTTCGGCACCCAGCCAGATATTCACTACGCCATCCTCTTCGGGCAACTGCTGAAGCATATTCGCATATTTCTCTGCGTCCATGGGATAAGTCCCCCACGAAGGATCGGAGAAGTGGAACGATAACGCATCGCTCCATTCGGCATTACGCAGTAGCACCTTCATCTTCGTGTTCACCACAGACTGATAGACTTGGTTGGCAGACTTACTACCTAAGATATGCTTCGCTCCTTCGGTCATGATGACTTTGTACCCCTGTTTAGCCAAGGCAGGAACGATATCGTCCGAATAGAGTAACTCTGTATTCCAAACCGTAGTCGGTTGTACACCAAACAAACTCTTAATGATAGAGGCTTGTTTGTCGAGTTGGTCTAAGAACTCGTTCTCGTTGTATTCGCTGGCAAGCGAGTAGGCGAACGGTGTAGCGAGGAACTCCACACATTTAGTGTCTGCTAACTCTTTGAGCACATCAATCATCTCCGGATTGAACTGCTCAAAACTCTCAAGCATCGTACCCGAGATACTCATCGCACAATGGAACTTACCCTTACTCAAACGAATCATCTCACGAATCGTTTGACACAAAGGCATATACGACTCACGAACAAGCCAGTTAACATACTCGTCCGTTTGCATGTCATCGTAATAGTAATGGTCTTGACCAATATCAAAGAAACGATAACGTTTTAATCGATAGGGCGCGTGCATTTGCACACATAAACAAATATTTTTCATAACTTTTATTTTAATCTTTCAATCTTCATTAGTCATTAGCCCTTTGGGCGTTCATTCTTCAATCCCTCCTCCGCTCGTCGGGGCATTCTTGTGCCCCTTGCCGCGGGGCGCTCCCCTTCGTTTATCGTCTACTTTTATCTCTCACAGATTTCACAGATTTCTCTGATTCTATTCTTTTCTTTATTCTCCTATTTCTTTATTCTCGGATTGTGAGTAAACTCCCATCCATCAAATAAATCAATAGTAGGGACGGTCTCACTTCATTTCGTTCACCCGCCGTGTCTGCTACGCAGCCACAATAAGGGATTATTAGTGGTTTTATTCCACAGATACGCTAAGCTTTAAGTAATAATCACCATCTGTGTAATATATTTCCCAATAATTTATTATTACAACGCGCCGTTGCGCGGTGTGGAAGGTGATGTCGGCTCTGCCGAAGGAGCCTTCCTTTTACTTTTTAGTTTTGTTATTGGATGAGAGAGCTTGCTCGGTCAGACAATAAGAAAATAAAAAGGTATAATAAATTATATTTCAATCAGTGTAATCTGTGGAATCTGTGAGAGATTTAATACCAACCAAGCACTTTATTATAAATAGCTCTCACTTTCAGTCCCGCATCGTACCACCGAATGGCATTCACTTCGTCTTGCCCTAAGGTGTGCAAGGACTTATACATTGCCGGATACTTAACAATCGCATAGATAGCGTCCGCCATCGCGTCTATATCCCAATAGTCGGTCTTGATAGCGTGCGTCAAGATCTCCGCACAGCCCGACTGATGGGAGATAATCGACGGACAACCTACCTGCATTGCCTCTAGCGGCGAGATGCCGAAGGGTTCACTCACAGACGGCATAATATACACATCCGAATCAGCCAATATCTCTTGCACCTGTTTGCCTCGCATAAAGCCAGGGAAGTGGAACTTATCCGCAATACCGCGTTTAGCCACTAACTCTATCATCTCGTGCATCTTATCGCCCGAACCTGCCATCACAAATCGTACACCATCGGTCTTAGCGAGCACCCGCGCGGCTGCCTCTACGAAGTATTCGGGACCTTTCTGCATCGTGATGCGACCCAAAAACGTCACCAACTTATCTTTCCTTGGGTGCTTAACAAACTCCTCGGGGTGTTCCAACGGTTCCACGGCATTGTGTACCGTACTGACTTTCGCAGGGTCTTGACCATATTTCTCAATCACCGTTCGGCGCGTTAAGTTACTCACACACATGATGTGGTCCGCCATATCCATTCCTCTGCGCTCGATCGCATAAACGGTAGGATTGACATTGCCGCGGCTGCGGTCAAAATCCGTAGCGTGAACGTGTATCACCAACGGCTTACCACTCACCTGCTTAGCCGCTATTCCTGCCGGATAAGTCAACCAGTCATGCGAGTGAATGATGTCAAACTGTTCGCGATAAGCCAACTCACGACCTACCTGTTCATAGTTACCAATCTCCTCTACTAAGTTGTCGGGATAACGACCCGAGAACTCGATACAACCTCTACCCGGAACCGGAACACTGTTCGCACCAATAATGCGCAAGAAAGACTGATCCTCGTCACCCCACGGACGCGGAATAACGAACAGAATCTCCATATCTTCCTGCTGAGCCATTCCGCGGGTCAGACCATAACTGGCAGTACCTAAACCGCCTAAAATATGGGGAGGAAACTCCCAACCAAACATTAAAGCTCTCATATTGTTTCGTATCGTTTCATTGTATCCAACACACTGATTACCGCAGCCACACTCGGTGCATAACTCATTCCACCATGACCTTTATATGGCGGATTACCGTCGTACAACTCGTTGAGCGCACCAATCGTCAGTTCCGTCATCTCTTCTTCGAAACCGACTAACATCCGCTCCATAAAACTCAGTCCGCTGTGCTTATAGACATTCATATACGCCCTCGCGTAGGCGGCAATCGTATAAGGCCATACAGGACCATTATGATAGTTACGGTTACGCTCCTGCTCGCCACCGATATACACGGGACGATAACTGCCGCTCTTTGGCGATAGCGTACGCAGACCACGGGGCGTCAACAACTCCTTCGTGCAGATATCCACCACCGCCTTGGCTTGGTGTTTGTCCAAGGGCGAATAAGGTAAGGACACTGCCCAAATCTGGTTCGGTCGAACTTCATTATTCGCGTAGTCGTCCACCACATAATCGTTCAGATAAACGCCGTTCCAGAAAGTCTTCACAAAAGCGTCCTTGGCTATCTCGGCTTGATACTCCATCAAGTCTGCGGCCATCTCTTTACCTAACTCGCGTTGTAGTTCAGCCGTGAAACGCAACGCATTATACCACAGTGCATTGATCTCCACGATATATCCCGTACGAGGGGTAATGGGATAACCGTTCTCGGTAGCCGCCATCCAAGTAGCAGGGCGTTGCGTTCCGTCCGTCCAAATAAGGTTGTTCTGATGAACGAAAGCACGCGGATGACGCTGCTTGCGGTAGTAGTCAACAATGGCTACGCACAAAGCACCATATTTCTCTGCCGCTTGCTTGGGTGTATATTTATGGGCATACTTCTGGAATGCCCGAACGAGCCACAACAGCGCATCCGGCTCATCCAACCCTTGCAACTCACTATCTCCATCTATCAGCCTTTCCGCCTGTCCGCCTATCAGCCTTTCCACAAGTGGAACGGCCGTCTTATCCATAATCGCCTCCCAGTATTCGGGACGGTCGATATCGAGTGTGCAACTCGGTGTAGCAAAGAACTCCTCACGTGCCGAAGCGTGGAACCAAGGATAGCCGGCTAACAGATAGCATTTATCCCCAACGCGTTTATAGAACTGCGAAGCGGAGTTGCGCAAGCAGTCGAACATCGAGGTCTTGTCTATGCGGTGTCCCACCTCTTTGTCCCACAGACTCTTCAGGCTCTTCGACTTGACTTCACTCACGCCTGCCGAGAAAATCACACTCTCGCCTTGGCGCATCGCTACCTCGAAATAGCCGGGCACCATCAAGTCCTCCTTATATTCGTATCCGCGCTCTTGCTCTTTGGGATACTCAATGTCTTTGTACCATTGCGGGTCGTGGTGATACTCCATCTTCTTACTGAACTGCATATACAATGCCGGAAAACCCGGGTACATCCTGTTCACTTTACCATTTTCGCAATCGTCCATGTCCGTAGAGGCTTGACCATTGGCTTTGGTCAACGCATTCACACTGCGGAAAGCAAGGAACGGCTTAAAACGCAACACCGTCGGCGAACCGGCTTCCACTAATGTATAACGAATCAGCACACGCGGTTCAAAACTAACCAACACACGCTCTTTCGTTAATATCACACCGCCCACACGATACGTGGTCTTCGCTACCGTCTCGCACTCAAACTGACGGATATACTTGTGTCCGTTCGGCGAGAAACTGTCTCCGTACTTGTGCAGACCGAGGTTAAAATGGGCTCCGTGCTGAATGACCGTCTCGTCCAACGAGGACAGCAACACATAGTTGTCCGGACCTAACTCGGGAATAGGCATCACCAGTTGCCCATGGTACTTACGGGTGTTACAGTCCACCAACGTGGTGGCGTTATACACACCCGCGCGGTTCGTTCGCAAGATCTCTTTACTCAGCGAACGCTCTAAATTGACCAATAACGTCTTATCAAAGTTTAGATAACTCATAATCGTTTACAAATTGACGTATCTCTTGTTCATCTTGTTGTTTACAAATCAGCAGCACATTGTCGCGCTCCGCTACAATCATATCGTTTACACCCTCAACCACGACATACTTTCCTTTATCGGTTGCAACGATATTTCTTTGGGCATTGTAAAAGTGTACTTGCCCGTGAAGACCCACGTTCTCGCCTTCCCCTTTCTCGCTCAAGGCGTAGAGGGAACCCCATGTGCCAAGGTCGCTCCAACCGAAGTCTGCCGGGATAACATACACGTTATCGGCTTTCTCCATGATGCCGTAGTCTATCGAGATATTTGGGCAGAGGGGGAAGTTCGTTTGGATAAACGCTTCCTCTTGGTCGGTGCCCAAGACGGGTAGTCCTTTAGTAAAGAGGTCATATACTTCGGGTAGGTAGTTTTGGAACGCTTGTTCGATGGATTGTAGGTTCCAGATGAAGATTCCTGCATTCCACAAATAATCCCCACTCGCCATATACTCCTTCGCCGTCTCCAAGTTCGGCTTCTCCTTAAACGCTCTCACCGGATAAATAGGTCTTTCAGGCGAAGCCGGTCCTTCAGCGCAGCGGTCCTTCAGCGAAGCGGTCTTACAGTCCGTAGGACGGTCTGCCCTCCGGATATACCCATACCCCGTCTCGGGTCGTGTCGGTTTCATTCCCAACGTCACGAGGGCGTCGTTTTCTCCCACAAAGTCGAGGGCTTGTCCCACCACGCGCAAGAACTCCTGCTCATCCAAAATCAAGTGATCCGAAGGGGCGACTATTACCCTACTCCTCTCCCCCTCTACTCCTCTACTCCCCTCCATGGCGCGAACACGCGCCATGGCATACCCAATACACGGCGCGGTATTTCTCCTTGCCGGCTCGCACAGGATATTCTCGGGCTTGAGGTCAGGAATCTGTTCTAAGATCTGTGCCTTGTAAGCCACGTTTGTGGCAATTAAGATATTCTCAATCGGCATCAACGCACGGAAGCGTTGAACAGTCATTTGTAATAAACTACGACCTGTCCCGAAGAAGTCCAAAAACTGCTTGGGTTTTTCGTTGGTACTGAACGGCCAGAAACGGCTACCTACGCCGCCTGCCATAATCACGCAATAGTTGTTTTTATTCATCTTTATTATACTTACACGCGCTAATTACCTCACTTTTTGACCTAATGCGTCATAGCAACCGCCATTGGTTTCGATGACAAATCGACCATTCTGTAAAACTTTCCTGTATCCCGTTTTCTGTTTCTCGTTTAGCCCTCCTGGCGCCGTATCTCGTATCTGACGAAGGTCTGTGCCGGGCTTCGTCTTCACCGGACGACAAGCAAAACCCAGATAACGGTCTTCGGCATCTATGGTCATAGGGGCGGTTTGAGAGAAGTGAACGGAGATCGCCTGATTGGGGTTGGCTTGGTTCAAGTATTTGGTAAAATAATAGAAATCTGTTTTAGACTTGACAGAATAGATTTCCTCATGATATCCGGAGGTTGGAAGGAAGATCTGTGCCTGTTCATAGCCAGGAACCTTACTCTGGATCAAATATCCGGAAGATTGCTGCATCTCGGTCCATGTCCAAGTACACTGCGTGTACAGTTCGTTCCAATCGGCAGTATCGGGCATATGCCAATCTTCACCCCAGTTATAAGCTGCCGGATCATCGTCTATATCTAAGACCACTTTCCCGTCCACTGTTCCATAATCGGGATTGTTGTTATATTTGGTGAGGTTGTTTTCGGTACCATAATTATAGTTCTCCCATGTAGCGTCTTTGCCGGAAACATGTTCGGCTTCACCCCAAGGGAAATACCATCCGGGACGGTCAAAGAACGTGGTACCGATATTAACCACCGACCAAAGAGAGGAGAGTCCGAGGTCCACTGCGGTGCGGTGTTCGCCGGCATCCACATAAACAGGACGTACATTCGACCCATAGATACGGTTACTGATTATATTATATATATCGTCAGGAAAAACGAAACAATCGCATTTAAAGGACATGGTCTCTTCTAAGGTAGCAGTCATGTAATAGGCAATGGTATCGTGCGCATCCAAGCAATGCCAATTCCCGCTATCGCGAACACCTACACAAGGGAAGAAAATAGACCTATCTTCGTAGCCGGGAACACGGCTGGTCGCTCTAAGGCCATAAACGCCCTTTTGTGTCACCATCTCAAAAGTAGTATTGTTTTCCAATTCCATATATTCGTCCAGCGTCGGTGTGCGCCATTGCGCTCCCCAATGTACAGTGGCAGCATCGTCTTCGGGTAAAAGAGTGGATAAACCATCAACAAACCCTTTATAACCATAGTTGGATTTGAGACAATACTTGGTCATCTGATAACGGAAATCACCTTCTTTTTCATCCGCAGCACACCATTTATAATGAGCCCAGTCAAAAGAACGCTCGTAGCCCGTAGTCTTGCCGGGGGTAATATAATCGGGGGTGGGGTCGCCAAAGGCGAAGAACGCGCCAATCCCTTCTATGCTATCAGCACCTACATTCATCGTCGCCCATTTCGTTCCGGAGGGCAAACCTAAATCTACATACTCGTGTTGTTCGTTAGCCAACACATTAACAGCGATTATCATCGCACTGATGAGAAAAAGTTTTTTCATTTGTAATTTCTCCTCTATATTCTTTACACGCGCACTTCACGCGCTAATTATCCAATTTGGGCGACAAAGGTACATAAAATTTCTGATATATGCAAATTTATTTGCGTTTTTTCTGTATTTTAACTCTATTTTTGAGCCGATACTCGGTCGAGGGGCGGCCGACACTCACTCGACAGTCTCGCTCCCCTCATTTTTAACTATACTTTCAACAACTCTCCACTCTAAACTCTCCACTCTAAACTAAAAGCCCCCTACTATTCTGATTACGAACTTTTTTCAAAAAGGGGTTACATTTTTTGCATTTTTCTCATACCCCTCTATTATTTTGATTACGACCTTTTCGGGCAAACATAACATTAAAAGAATGATTTGTCAAGCCTACGTAGGGCCTATTATGCTCCGTGGATGCTGCGTAGATGCTGCGCTACACACCTTGCGAGGATAGTGTTTTGTACGGTTTTAGCACGTGCGAAGTCAAGCCTACGTAGGGCCTATTATGCTACGTTATTGCTACGTTAACAGACACGCTTGTGATAGTGATTAAAACTGAAAAAGGTTGACTCGATTACGATAATGCAATCTTAAAAATCGTAAACTTTTGACGATGTTCCTAAAAAGATTGACTGGGCTCCGAAAAAGGTTGATAAAAGACCTTAATTCGTTGACCATCTTTCTAA
>JAZQOG010000033.1:0-24321 GCA_045627765.1 Paludibacteraceae bacterium
ATTGACGATTTTGGAGTAACCCTCTTTACCAAAGGTAGCGAAGGGCTGCACACCTTATCTACATATATATACGCGGACGCACGTAAGGGAGGTCTTACCCCCGAACTCAGACCTTTGTTTACTCTTATTTTTATAACTATATTAATCTTGCTCATTGTTTCCAACATTAGAGCCTCTAAAGCAACAAAAAAATGAAAAAAATCCTATTCACTTTAGTAGCGGCTTTGGCCGTGATAACCGCCACAGCCGCTAATCGCGAACACACCCTCAAGATCTACAACTGGGCGGACTACATCGACATGGATCTCCTCGAGGAGTTTAAAACTTGGTACACCGAACAAACGGGTGAGGAGATTGAACTCATCTACAACACGTTCGACATCAACGAGAATATGCTTACCGAAATCGAAATAGGTAAGGAAGACTACGATGTCATTTGCCCTTCGGAGTATATCATTGAGCGTATGCTCAAACGCGACTTGCTTCTTCCTATTGACAAGTCCGTTATCCCCGATGATATCAATTACTTCAAACTCGTAGCCCCGTTCGCTACGGAGAAGTTCCAACAGATGGCTCCCACTTCCGATATCAACGTAGCCGATTATGCCGTAGGATATATGTGGGGAACAACCGGTTTCCTTTATAACGCAGCCTATGTGCAACCGGAAGAAGTCTCCACTTGGGGTGCCATCACGAATGTAGAGCGTTTCCGTAACCGTATCCTCATGAAGGATGCCTTCCGCGATGTCTATTCGGTAATCGTGCTCTACGCTTATCAGGACGAGATTAAACGCGGCGAAGTAACCGGAGACGAATTAGTCAAAACCATCACCCCGGAGCGTCTCGCCCGTGTAGAGGAGGTTCTGATGGCCGGAAAAGAGTGCTATGTCGGTTGGGAAGTCGATTTCGGTAAAGAGGAAATGGTGAAAGGTAAAGCGTGGCTTGACCTTATCTGGTCGGGTGATGCCCAATGGGCGATTGACGAAGTCGAAGGCTCCGATGTCGAACTGCATTACATAGTCCCCAAAGAGGGTTCGAACGTATGGTTCGACGGATGGTGTATCCCTCGTTATGCCGTCAACACCAAAGCCGCCACTTACTTTATGGATTATATGTGCCGTCCGGATAATGCTATCCGAAACATGGAAGAGGTTGGTTACGTAAGCGTCATCGCTTCTCCCGAGATCGAAGAATGGGCAGAAGATGACGAGATTGAAGAGACGGCAGACTTGTCTTATTTCTTCGGTCCGGAAGCCACCGCCATGCACGTCAATCAAGTCTTCTATCCCGATAAATCCGTCATCGACCGCTGCGCTCTGATGCACGATGCCGGACAACAGGCAGAAGCGCTGATGCAGATGTGGAACCGCGTGAAAGGGAACAACCTCAATAGCCGTATGCTCATCATCATCGGTATCATCGTGGCAGGGGTACTGATTTTAGTTATCATACAAGTGATCGGCCGCAGACGTCAACGTAACTTACAAATAAAAAAGAAAAACAAAAGAAAATAATGAGATCTTTTCGCATTTTTGTTCTCGCCGTTGTTTGTGCTCCGCTCTTAATGAACGCACAGACCTCGGACATGGAGCAACAATACCTTCAACTCAGCCAACGGTTTGAGGTCAGAGACAAGTCCTTGGTGCAAGACCTGAAGGACTACCTACAACAGTATCCTTATACCACCTTTGAAGATGAGGTTCACTTCATGACGGGGGTGATCTATGCCGAGCGCAATGCTGCCAAACAGAGCAATAAAGAACTGACGCTGGTTGATGCCAAACGCTTGACCCGCGAGCACCAGCAGATGCTCATGTTCTATCGCGCATACAATAACCTGATGATGGGCGACTACGACAAAGCGCTTGTGCAGTTCCACGCCTTGCTCAATGAGCCTACCTATCGCAAACACGCCCTCTATGGTTATAGCTACTGCCAATATCGTTTGGGAAAATACGACGAGGCACTGTCCGGACTGATTGAACAGTCCAAACAGAAAGAGGTGCCGTATTTCTTGACGCAGATATACTACCACCAACACAACGATACCGCTGCTACTATCGCCTCGCGTCTTCTCACCAAGGAAGTGAAGATTAAAGATGCCGATTATACGAGCGAGCTAAACCGTATCTTAGGTGAGATATACTATGCTCAAGGCAACTACCAACAAGCGGCAGAACACCTCAAACAGATTCGCAATCACAAGGATGCTATCACCGAGCAGGACTATTTTATGCTCGCTAACGCCTACGCCCAATTAGGCAATATCGAACAAGCCAAACTCAGCTATCAAGCTGCTATGCAGATGGGCTTTAATCCTGCCATCAAAGAGGAGGCGATGTATAACTACACCCTCTCTACGGCACAGACTTCCACCGCTATCGGTGAGTCGGTCGAAGCCTTCACATCGTTCCTTCGCGTTTATCCGCGTTCGCGACACCAAGCAGAGATCTACCAACTCATGGCACGCGCTTTTATGCAGTCCAAGAACTACCAAGCCGCCCTATCTGCGCTTGATTCGATTGCTCAACCCAATGAGGAGATGTTGCTCACCAAGCAGTACCTGCGCTACCAACTCGCTACCGACGCTTACGCACAAGGGAAGATAAAATCCGTTCTCCAATGGACCGATGACTTGCTGAATAACCCCCTTGGTGACGAGTATAAGAACGAAGCCTACTATTTCCGTGCAGAAGCCTACTATCAACAACATAACTATACGGCGGCTCAACAGGATATCGCTGCGTTTATCAATCGTTCGACGGCAACGCAATCGCCTAACTACGCAGCGGCACTTTACCTCAATGCTTATTTGGCTTTCAACCAACAAGACCTAATCGAGGCGCAAAAACGTTTTGATACTTACCTTCAAACGGCTTCGGCTGATCAACCCGCTTATGCGGACGCTCTCAATCGCTTGGGTGACTGTGCTTTCCATGTACGTGCTTTTGAAAAAGCCATCTCGTATTATGAACAAGCCGTAGCCACGAACCAAGCCACCGTAGTGCCGTACGCCCTCTTCCAGCAAGGCTATGCGGAGGGATTGCTTCATCATTACGATAAGAAAATCAACACCCTCAACGCTTTAGTTTCGCGTTATCCCAAGTCAGATTACAGTGCCGAGGCTCTTTACCAAATAGCGCGTTCGTATATCCAACAAGACGATATCCCACAAGCGTTGGTAACTTACCAAAACCTCGTAGCAAGTTATCCTACGTCTTCTCAGGCTCGTCCGGCACACTTGGAGATAGCCATGCTCTATCGTAACCAAGGAAACTACGACCAAGCAATCGAGGCTTACCAAAAAACCATCGCTCGCTATCCTGCCGGCGAAGAGGCTTACGCGGCCCTCAATGGTATGGAGAACATCTATGTAGAGACCAACCGTATTGACGAATACCTCGCCTACACCAAGACGCTGGCGGACAAAAAAATGCATGTCAATACTCAGGAAGACTCTTTGACTTATGCTGCGGCAGAGATGCAGTTTATGACGAATCATCCTACGGATGCCCTTCCGCATTATATCTCTCTGGCTGCTCGTACGGGAAGTCGTTACCAGTTGCCTTCGGCTGCCAAGGCCTCGCAGATCTGCCTCGAAGCACAAGACTACGAACAGGCTCTGCCGTTGCTCAATCAATACTTGTCTTTGGCACCATCCTCTGTGGAACGTGAGGAGGCATTGTTAGGTATTCTCACTTGTGCCGAAGCACTGCATAACGATGACCTGATGATTCAAACCGCTTCCCAACTCCTAAGCGAGGGTGCATCACCTGCCTTGACCGATAAAGCCCTCTACTTACGCGGAACGGCATATATGCGTCAGCAGTCCTATCAGAAAGCCATTGCCGACCTGCAACCATTGGCGCAGAACACGTTGACTGCACAAGGAGCCGAAGCCCAATACTGTATCGCGGAGGCATACTTTAATCTCGGAAACTTAGACGCTGCCGAGGCAGAGATTATCTCCTTTACCCAACAAAAGACCCAACAGCAATACTGGCTCGCTAAAGCCCTCATCCTCCTCAGCGATATCTATCGCCAACGCGGAGACGACTTCCAAGCACAGCAGTACTTGCTATCCCTACAAAACAACTATAAACTCACCGACGACGATATACTAACTATTGTTGCCGCTAAACTTGCTCAAATAGAATGAAAAACCTCGCCCTCACACTCACTCTCACTTTCACTTTCACTCTCCCTCTCGTAGCGCAAGACTACGACCGTTCGGTGGTGGTTGAGAAAGATTTTCAACCTATCATCAAGAATGCCGGCAAACTCAAACAATCTCATACGCTGATTCATACCCAAGTACCACAGACGCCTATCGTCTTTTCTCAGCCCGACACCTCTGTGCTGCACTACGGGCAGATCTATCCTCTCAATCCGCAACCTATGACGTTCAGCCAACCCGATACGCTCAAAGGGCTTATCGAGGGTGGGGGAGGGCACATCAACTCGCGCCTTCGTTTTTGGTACACCGTGGCGGATAAGAAGAAAAACACCCTCACTATGTCCGCCTACCATAAAGGCGAATGGGGTCCCAAAGCGCTCGAAAAATCGAACCTGAACTTCCGTTTCAGTCACGATTATGGGAAAGGGAGGGTCTTCTTTAACCTCTTTGGTTCCAACGAGTTCTACACTCGTTATGGCTTGTACTATGCCGGTGATAAGAAACTTTCCATTCACCACCTTTCCCAAGTGGCAGACTCGGCTCGACAAAACCTCTGGACGGTGGGACTGACCGTTGGCGCACAATCGGCTCCGAAGGAGGATATACAGTACAAAGCCTATATCCAATACGACCTACTCAGTATGCCGTCCCTCGCCATCGAACACCATGCTAAAGCGAACTTACACTTCGATTATAGTAAAGGCTCCGAACACCATGGCGGTGTGAACTTCACCTTCCTCGGCTCGTTCTATTCGTTGGATGCCAACTATATCCCGCCTACGGATGTTCTCAATCGCTATTATCTTCGTGCCGAACCGTTCTACGAGTACAAGGGGCGTCGCGTATTGGTACACGTAGGAGCGAACATTGACATGAACTTCGGTAAGGGAGAGATCTTGTCTAAGACGAAGAATGTTAGTTTTGCACCTTCGCCGAATGTCTATATGGAGGCGCAGATTGCACCTAAATGGGTCGTTGCCTATGCCAGCGCGAAAGGGCAAGTCGGCTTCGGGCATAGTGAAGATTTTATCAAGAGTAATCGCTATCGCGACCTTGAGAAATCCGTTCTCTCGCAGCACGCTGCGGGCTATACGCCTATTGATGCCGAGTTAGGTTTCCGTTTCCGTCCGGAGAAGAACCTCCTGCTCGAAGTACACGGAGGCTATGCACTCAAACAGAATATAACAACGCTCTTAGCTACTCCGAATGCGCTCACACTCAATTATACCTACAACAATGCCCAACAAGCTAAAGTGGGACTGGCGCTTTCCTACCATTACCAAGATATTATCTCTATCAAGGCATACGGAGATTATTTCTTCTGGAAAAACGACACCATAGAGAACGTCTCCGTTCGACCTACTCGTATTTACGACCAAGCCGCGTGGAAGGCAGGCTTGAATATCAACGCAAACATTGATAGCCATTGGAATATCCACTCGTGCAATAGTTTCGTAGGTTCACGCTATGCCTTAGTGCGTGCGGAAGGAGATGATTATGCCTTTACTTGCGATGGGGTCAAATATATGGAATCCAAACTCCGCCCGATGATAGATATTAACTTAGGGGGAAGATATGCCTTTGATGATCGCCTATCCGTTTCGTTGGATATCAACAACCTCATCCATCGTTACAACGATTTGTATTATGGCATCCAATCCCGCGGTATCAACTTTGTGGCTGCGGTTCGCTATCGTTTCTAACCGAAATCTTTTCTGCTTAAAAAGCGATTTTTCACACGAAAAGTCGCTTTTTATTTGCATATATCATTTTTTTTTACTAATTTTGCAGCCAAAATATATTGTTATGATGTTACCTGTTGATTTTATAGAAGAAATGAGGCAAGAATTAGGGGTGGAAGCGGAAGAGCTTTTTCAGGCATTAGACACTCCTCCTATTACCTCTATTCGACTGAATGACAAGAGAGACGAGCTCTCTTTTCCTTGTGATATAGACGAAGTTCCATGGCATGTGGACGGTTACTACCTGTCCGAGCGCCCGCAGTTTACATTAGACCCGCTTATGCACGCCGGTTGTTACTACGTGCAGGAGGCTTCGTCGATGTTCTTACAACAAGCCTTAGACCAATACGTGCCTGCCGATAGTATCGTGCTTGACCTATGCGCTGCCCCGGGAGGTAAGTCCACGTTGATTAGCCAACACCTTGGGCAAGAAGGTCTGCTCGTGAGCAACGAGGTGAACCGCCAGCGTTTGTTTATCTTGTCGGAGAACTTGCAGAAATGGGGGAATGGTAATACCGTAGTGACCCATAATCAGCCTGCGCATTTTGGCGAGAGGTGTGTGAATCTATTTGACTGTGTGTTAGTGGATGCCCCCTGTTCGGGCGAAGGAATGATGCGTAAGGACGATGAGGCGCGTGCCCAATGGTCGTTACGCAATGTGCAGATGTGTGCTGAGCGTCAACGCGCAATCTTAATGGATGTTTGGGATAGCCTTAAACCCGGAGGAGTGCTCATCTACTCGACTTGCACCTTCAATCGCGAGGAGAATGAGAACAATGTGCTTTGGATAAGTGAGTGCTTGGGCGCAACGGTTTTACCGTTGGAGATGGACGAGTCGTGGAATATCGTAGAGGGGTATCCTGGGTATCATTTCTATCCCCATCGTACGAAAGGAGAAGGGTTTTATATCTGCGCTCTACGTAAGAATGAGGACGTGTTTACACCCTTCAAGATTAAGGACGCCAAATCGCACTCCACTGCCAATAATCAGAATTATGTTCAGATAGCGACTTCTTGGTTGCAGAATCCTGAGGATTGGGAAATTCGCCAATCGGATCGTTTTCTCACGGCTTACGCGATGCGGCATAAACAACTCATTGATATCTTATCGGAGCGACTGACATGTATTACCATTGGTTTTGGTTTGGGCGAGGAACGAGGCAAATCCATTGCCCCTCAACACTCTTTGGCTATGTCCAAAGCGTTAAAGAGAGGTGTGTTCCCTGAAATAGAACTGAGTTTAGAACAGGCGTTGGCATACCTCAGAACCGAAAGTGTTCCTTTGACCGAACGTTTGCCGATGGGGCAACTCTTACTCACCTATCAAGATGTCCCGCTTGGTTTTGCCAAGAATGTGGGGAATAGACTCAACAACCATTATCCAAACGAATGGAGGATTAGGAATTTGTAGATTGAACGCCCTAGAGGGCTATTGAAGAATGAAGATTGAAGATTTGAATGAGGTGCAACGCCGGGCGGTGGTTTATAACGAAGGACCGCAGTTGGTTATCGCCGGAGCAGGCTCGGGTAAGACACGTGTGCTTACTTATAAAATCGCCTACCTATTGGACGAGTTAGGCGTGGAGCCGAATCGTATTCTTGCTCTCACATTTACCAACAAAGCCGCCCGAGAGATGAAGGAGCGTATCGCTCGTTTGGTCAGTGTGGATAAGACTCGATATTTATGGATGGGTACATTCCACTCTATCTGCGCTCGTATCTTACGGCAAGAGGCGCAACACTTAGGATTGACGCGCGACTTCTCCATCTATGACACCACTGATAGCAAATCCCTCATCAAGCGCATCCTCAAAGACAAAGGTTTAGACGAGAAGATTTACAAGCCGGCTTTGGTGCTCAATAAGATCTCTACGGCGAAGAATAGACTCTGTACTTCCGAGACCTACGGATTGGTGAAGTCATATATCGATCAAGACCGTTACGACCGCACCTACGATATGCCGTCGGTTTATCAGATGTATCAAATTCGTTTAAGGGAAGCGAATGCAGTGGATTTTGATGACTTGCTGATGCTCATGTGCCAACTGCTTCAGAACAATGCTGAGGCGCGGGCTTATTACCAATCTATTTTTAAGTATATCTTAGTGGACGAGTACCAAGATACGAACTATGCGCAATACCTCATCGTCAAGATCCTTGCCGAACCGGAGAACTTCGTCTCGGTGGTGGGCGATGATGCACAGTCCATCTATTCGTTCCGAGGGGCGGATATTGCCAATATCCTTTCTTTCCAACAGACCTATCCCAATGCACGGGTGGATAAGTTGGAGCAGAACTACCGTTCCACACAGTGTATTGTCAATCTCGCTAATTCGCTTATTCAGCATAACCAACGACAACTCTATAAGTCCGTTTTCTCGAAAAACGATGTGGGAGAGAAAGTTTCTTTACAACCCTATCAATCTGATCGTGACGAAGCGCAGGAGGTGATTGGTCAAGTCTCCCGCGAACACATTGTGAACAAAGTGGGATACAACCAAATAGCCGTTCTCTATCGGACCAATGCCCAGTCACGTGCTTTTGAGGGCGAACTGAGGAAGATGGGTATTCCTTATCGTATCTATGGGGGAATGAGTTTCTATCAGCGTAAGGAGATTAAAGATGCGATTTGTTATTTCCGTTTGGCAGCCAATCCGAAAGATAACGAAGCACTTCAACGAATCATCAATCTTCCAGTTCGACATATTGGGGATACGACCTTACGCAAACTGTCTGAATGTGCCCAAGAGCATAACGTGAGTCTACTCGAAGTGGCAGCCGACCCCGATGCTTTTAACTTGACCGTGGTACCGATGGCTCGCAAGAGTCTGATGGAGTTTGCGCAGTTTATGGCAGTGCGTCGCGAGGAGTTGGATACAAAAGACGCTTACACTTTTGCGCAAGACACGCTTCGTTTGTCGGGCGTGATGATGGAAGCAGCAATGGACACCACACCGGAGGGGCAGGATAGGGTGGAGAACCTCAACGAGTTACTCAACGCTATTCGCGAGTTTGTGGAGCAGCGCACACAGATGGGCATTGACTTCACGCCGATGTACGATTTCTTAGGCGAGGTGGCGTTGCTTACCGATCAAGATGAGCACACCGATGACCCGACTCAGCGCGTCACACTCATGACCGTACATGCGGCGAAAGGATTGGAGTTTCCTGTGGTGTTCATTGTGGGATTAGAGGAAGACCTGTTCCCTTCGCAGTATTGCGTTCGGGCAGAGGATATAGAGGAGGAGCGCCGTCTGCTCTATGTCGCTATCACACGGGCTATGACCCATTGCTACCTGTCCTTCGCCAGACAGCGGTTTAAGAATGGACAACTGAACTTCTGTAACCCCTCGCGGTTCCTAAAAGAACTCGATCGGTCGTGCGTCAAACAGTTTGCTCAACTAGTTAAACCCGCTCAACCAGTTAAACTTGTTCAACAGCCCGAAGGGCGAGCTAAACTTGTTAAACTTGTTCAACCTGCTAAACTCGCTCAACAGCCCGAAGGGCGTGCTCAACTTGCTAGCCAAGCCTCTTGGCAACTCAACGACCGCGTGTACCACAAAGTGTTTGGAGAGGGAACGGTATTGCAAGTGTATAACGAGAATGAAGTGGATAAGATAGATATTAAGTTTGATAATGTCGGTAAGAAAACGCTGATGTTAACTTACGCGAAATTGGAAAAAAGATAATTATTTGATTATGACAAAAGAGATAACCACTAAAAAACTGATGCAAGTCATCGTAGAGGCCATCCGTAACAGGAAGGGGCATCAGATTGTGACCATCGACTTAGCCTCTATTCCCGAGGCACCGGTAGAAGCGATGGTGCTCGCCACCGCAACGTCTAATACGCATGCTGCGGCTATGGCGGATGAGATAGACGATTATGTACGTACCCAAACCCATGTACACCCCCTTTCAATAGCGGGACAAGAGAATGCCGAGTGGATTGCACTTGATTATGGCTCGATTTTTGTACATGTGATGCAGCGTGAGCCTCGCGCTTTTTATGACATTGAACATCTGTGGGCAGATGGAAAAATAACGGAATTAGCAGATGAATAAGATTATGAACGGAAACAGCATGCCAAAGGGAATGGATCCCAATAATCGCCCCAATGGGCGCAAATCGCGAATTATCAGTTGGATATTTTATATTCTAATGTTTGGACTGATTATGTTTATGTTCTATCCTACCGATAAGGAGAAGGAACAAAAAGACTTAAGTTATACTCAGTTCACAGCGTATGTGGAAAACGATCACATCGCTAAACTCATCATATACGACGATAATAAAGTTAAGGCATCTGTTCGCTCGGAGTCGTATCCGTTGGTTTTTGGTTCGATGGATATAGGTAAAGAGCGCAAAGGCGAAGTGATGGTGCTTATCCCTTCGGTGGAGGAGTTTGGTAAGTATATCTCTTCTGTCAATGAACAGCGCAAAGCCAATAACCTCTCGCCTATAGACGTGACTTACGAGAAGTCGCACGACTATTGGATTCTCATTCTCTCGAATGTGCTGCCGTTTGTTCTGCTTATTCTCTTCTTTGTGTGGATGGGTCGAGGTATGGGGGCGGCTGCCGGAGGTATCTTCGGAGTAGGTAAAGCGCGTGCGCAACTCTTTGACAAAGAGAAAAAAGACAAGGTGACATTTAAGGATGTAGCGGGTCTGTATGGTGCTAAACAAGAGGTGGAGGAGATTGTAGCGTTTTTGAAGAACCCGAAGAAATATACGGACCTTGGTGGTAAGATTCCCAAGGGTGCTTTGCTTGTAGGTCCTCCAGGGACGGGTAAGACGCTGCTTGCTAAAGCCGTTGCCGGTGAGGCAGATGTACCCTTCTTCTCTATGTCGGGTTCGGACTTTGTGGAGATGTTTGTGGGTGTAGGTGCGAGTCGTGTGCGTGACCTTTTCCGTCAAGCCAAGGACAAAGCTCCGGCTATTGTGTTTATTGACGAGATAGACGCTATCGGTCGTGCTCGTGGAAAGAACGTGATGACCGGTGGTAACGACGAACGCGAATCCACATTGAATCAACTGCTCACTGAGATGGACGGTTTCGGAACAAACTCGGGTGTGATCATCTTGGCCGCCACGAACCGTGCCGATGTTCTTGATGCCGCGTTGCTTCGTGCCGGTCGTTTTGATAGACAGATTCATGTCGAACTGCCCGACTTGCAAGAGCGTAAGGAGATTTTCCTCGTTCACCTCAAACCCATCAAACTGGACAACACCGTGGATGTTGATTTCCTTGCCAAACAGACTCCCGGATTCTCGGGTGCGGATATAGCTAATGTGTGCAACGAGGCAGCTCTTATTGCGGCTCGTAATGGACACAAGAAAGTGGGCAAACAAGACTTTATGGATGCTGTCGATCGTATCATCGGAGGCTTGGAGCGTAAAACGAAGATTATGACTCCCGAGGAGAAACGCTCGATTGCTTATCACGAGGCAGGACACGCGACTATCTCTTGGATGTTGGAACATGCTAATCCACTCGTCAAAGTGACCATTGTTCCGCGTGGTGCAGCCCTGGGTGCAGCGTGGTACTTACCCGAAGAGAGACAACTGACGAATAAGGATCACTTATTGGACGAGTTATGTTCACTCTTAGGAGGTCGTGCCGCCGAGCAACTCTTTTTAGATCAGACATCGACGGGCGCACTCAATGACCTCGAACGCGCCACGAAACAGGCTTATTCGATGGTGGCTTATTACGGAATGTCGGATAAACTGAAGGATGTTAGCTTCTACGATTCTACCGGTCGCTACGAGTATGGTTTTACCAAGCCGTACTCTGAAGCTACAGCAGAGATCATAGATAAAGAGTCAGCAGCTATCATCGCTGAACAGATGAAACGGGCTCGCGAGATCCTCACAACGAACGAAGTGGGACACCACCAATTAGCTGAACTGCTGATTGAGCGCGAGGTCATCACTTCCGAAGATGTGGAGCGTATCCTTGGCCCCAGACAATGGAAGTCCCGTGGCGATAGTATCCTTGACGAGAACGCTGCTGCACTCGCTGCGGCAGAGCCTAAGAAAAAACGCGCTCCACGTAAGAAAACAGAAGAGATTGCGTCTAAAGAGTGAATAAATAACCAAATTAAATGATAGTGTTATGAAAAAGATTTCAATTTTATTTTTAGGGTTCATTGCAACCTTGACAATGACGGCTCAACAGCCCCAACAACTGCCGCTGGATTCGGCGGTGCGTTTTGGACAACTGCCTAACGGTTTGACGTATTACATCCGTCACAACGAGCAGCCTAAACAGCGTTGTGAGTTTCACATCGCCCAAGCGGTAGGTGCTATCCTCGAAGAGGACGACCAGAATGGTCTGGCTCACTTCTTGGAGCACATGGCTTTCAATGGTACCCAACACTTCCCCGGCAAAGGGATCATTACCTATTTCGAATCCATCGGCGTGAACTTCGGTGGCGACATCAATGCCTATACCTCTATTGATAAGACCGTCTATCGTCTGTCTAATGTGCCTACGATTCGCGAGGGGATCGTCGACTCCGCTTTACTCGTGATGCACGATTGGGCTTGTGGTCTGCTCCTATTGCCCGAAGAGATTGATGCTGAGCGTGGTGTTATCCGTGAGGAATGGCGCACCCGTTTTGATGCTAATTTCCGTTTATACACGAAACTGAACTACCTCATCTATCCCAACAGTCGTTACGGTATCCGTAATGTCATTGGTGATACGGCCGTAATCAATAACTTCAGTTACGATGCCCTCCGCGCTTACTATAAGAAGTGGTACGGACCCGATAACCAAGCAATCATCGTCGTCGGCGACATCGATGTCGATGCCATCGAGGCAAAAATCAAACAATTATGGTCCGACGTGCCTGAGCGCACCAACCGCGGCGAGCGTCCGCTCTATACCATCGAGGATAATGAGGCTCCCCTCATCGCCATCGTCACCGATCCGGAGGCACGGAACACCACCCTCCAAATCCAATATAAACATCCGCAACTCCCTGCCGAACTGCAAGGTACAAACGTGGCCTATATGGTCGATATCATCCATGACCTCAACTACCGGATGATGACCGAACGACTCAACGAGAAACTCATGGCTGCCGACTGCCCGTTCATGGGAGCGTACGCTTTCTATGACGAGGAGGTTAAACTCAAGGACGCCTTCACCGTCTATTATATCCCTAAGGAGGGTCGCGAAACGGAGGCCCTCAACGATGCCCTGCTCTTCAGCGAGAAGATCCACCGCTATGGCTTCACCTCTGCCGAACTCGAACGCGCCAAGACCCAGATGCTCTCCGACATCGAAAGCCAATATAACGGTCGTACCACTCGCGAGAATAGGGCATTAGCACAGGAGTATATCAATAACTTCGAAGACGGTGATCCCATCCCCGGGATCGAGTGGGAATATCAAACCCTGCAAGCCCTGCTGCCCATGCTGCCCCTCGAGGCAGTGAACCAGACGGCTCAACAGTATGCCGAAGGTTTCCCGACCATCGCTATCTCCGGACCCGAGAAGCCCGAGGTACGTATCCCTTCCGAGGACGAAGTACTCGCCCTCCTCGATGCCGCGAAAGAGGCTCAGATAGAGGCACCCGTAGAAGAGCAGGTAGATAACACGCTCATCAAGAACCTTCCCAAAGCAGGAAAAATCAAGAAGACCACAACGGATGCAACGTTTGGTACCACTACGTTCACGCTGAGCAACGGTATCCGCGTCATCGTCAAACCTACGAAGTTCAAAGAGGATGAGATTATGTTGCATGCTTATGCCCCCGGTGGAATAGCACTGGTGAATACAGAGGATGTACCGAGTGCGAAGATTTTACCTAATGCCCTCGAATATATGGGTCTCGGTGACTTCGACTTCAATGCTTTGCGCAAAGCCTTGACGGGAAAGAATGTCAATATGAGCATCGACCTCAACGAATATACCGACGTGGAAGGATATTCGACTGTCAAGGACCTCGAAACCCTCTTCCAACTCGTCTATCTCGGCTTTACAGCTCCCCGTCGTGACGATAAGGCCTTCTATTCTTTGATGTCGCTCATCGAGAGTTCTATTGCCAACAAAGCGGCTCAACCCGATGCACTCTTTAACGACTCTGTCACTTTGATGCGCGCTGACCACAACCCCCGTGCGTTCGTGCTCAACAAGGAGAGTTTGGGTAAGGTTGATTTGGATGTGATCATGAATATCCACAAGACCCTCTTTGCCAACCCCGGCAGTTTCACGTTTACTATCGTCGGTAATGTTGACCCGCAAGACAAGGCTTTCCAAAAAATGCTCTGCCAATATATTGGTTCGATGAAAGCCAAAGGCAAGAAGAGCGCGTTCAAGGATAGCGGTGTCCGCCGTCCCGCAGGACAACAACGCAACTACTTCACTCAAGAGATGCAGACCCGTAAGGCATCTAACTTCATCGAGTACTCGTCTTATGATATTCCCTATACCCTCGATAACGCTCTAAACATGCGAATAATCGGCCGTATCCTCGATACCCGTTATTTGGAGTCCATTCGTGAACGCGAAGGCGGCAGTTATGGTGTCGGTGTAGCAGGACGAGTAACGCGTCATCCTGTCGATTGTGCTTTCTTGCTGATGAGTTTTGATACCGACCCCGAGAAACAGGAACGACTGATGGCTATCATCCACGAGGAAGTACAAACGATAGCACAGAACGGACCTTTGGCGCAAGACTTGAACAAGGAGAAAGCAGCTCTACTCAAAGACCACGAACAAGACTTGGAGGATAACGAATGGTGGAGCAGTATCTTGCAAGTCTATGATATATATGGTCTGAACTATATCACGGATTTTGTACCTGCCGTTAATGCTTTGACAGGCGAATCGGTACAAGCGATGCTCAATAAACTGCTGGAAGCAAAGAACATGTACGAAGTCGTAATGACCCCTGCTAATTAACCCTACCCTCTACTCCTCTACACCTCTACACCAAAAATATGAAATATTTTCTCTTAGTCGGTGAAGCTTCGGGAGACTTGCACGCCTCGCATCTCATTGAAGCATTAAAACAACAGGACCCCACTGCCTCTTTCTCCGGTTTTGGCGGAGATAAGATGGCAGCGGAAGGCTGCTGCCTCTATCGCCACATCAGTGATATGGCTTATATGGGAGTAGTGGCGGTTCTGCGTAATGCCGACAAGATTCGGGCTAATTTTGCGATTGCGAAAGAGAAACTTTTGAGCGACCAACCCGACGTGTTGATACTCGTCGATTATCCGTCGTTTAACCTCAAGATGGCTCAGTTCGCACGTAAGAACCTGCCGAATATCAAAATCGTTTACTATATCCCACCCAAAGTGTGGGCGTGGAAACGTTGGCGACGCAAGACGATACTCAAAGTCTGCGACCAAGTACTTTGTATCTTCCCCTTCGAACCCGCATTTTATTTTGACCCCTCCCAACCTCCCCTCAAAGGGGTGGAGAAAAGGGCACAAGTGGTTTATGTGGGAAACCCCACCGCGGAGGAGTGCCATGCAGCGCAGCGGTCCTTCAGCGATAGCGGTCCTTCAGCGAAGCGGTCTAAGATAATAGCCGTCTTGCCGGGTAGTAGGCGTTCGGAAATAGCAAACTGCCTGCCTAAGATGTTAGAGGCAGCAAACCGTTTCCCCGACTACGAGATACGTATCGCCCAAGCCCCTTCCGTCCCCACGGAGTTCTACAATGAGGTTGCAGGAGAGGCTTTACCCCTTTACTCCTCTACTCCTCTACTCCTAAGCGAAGCATCCGTCGCCATCGTCAACAGCGGCACCGCTACCCTCGAAGCCGCGATGTTCGGCTGTCCCGAAGTAGCGGTCTATCATGTGGCTTGTCCACATCTGTTACGACTGATCTGGAAAGCCATCTTTACCATTCGCCATTTCACCTTGCCTAATATCATTCTCGATTTACGAAACGAGAAAGGCGAACCGCAGGAGGTGATTCGCGAACTGATTGCGCATTTGTTTACGGTAGAGAATATCGAAGCGGAAGTAAAACGCTTATTAGAAGACGAACCTTATCGCCAAACGATGTTACAGCACTTTGATGATCTGCGCAACCTACTCGGAGATCAACCCGTCGCTAGCGTCGCTGCCCAACACATAACAAATGGTAAATGAATTGTAAATTGTCAAATAGTAAATGCTATGAAAGGAATTATTTTAGCCGGTGGCTCCGCCACACGCCTGTTTCCGTTAAGTAAGGCAATTAGTAAACAGATCATGCCTGTTTATGATAAGCCGATGATCTATTACCCTCTTTCTACCCTTCTTTTGGCAGGGATAAAAGAGATTCTTATTATCTCCACGCCTCGTGACTTACCGATGTTTGAGGAATTGTTGGGAGATGGCTCTAAATTAGGTATCAAACTCAGTTACAAGGTGCAACTCGTTCCTAACGGCTTGGCACAAGCGTTTGTGTTGGGTAAAGAGTTCCTAAATGGCGAAGCAGGTTGCCTCATCTTAGGAGATAACCTATTCTACGGACAAGGTTTCCGTCAGATGTTAAAAGACGCTGTTGCTCATATTGAGAACGGAGGTGGGGCTTGCATCTTTGGTTATGAGGTATCTGATCCTCGCGCCTATGGTGTGGTCGAGTTTGATGAGAACAATAATGTGCTCTCGTTAGAGGAGAAACCTAAAGAGCCTAAGTCGAACTATGCTGTTCCGGGTCTGTATTTCTACGACGCTACCGTGTGCGAGAAAGCGGCTGCTTTGAAACCTTCGGCTCGCGGTGAGTACGAGATTACCGACCTCAATAAAGTATATATGAACCAAGGTAACCTGCGTGTTCAACTCTTCGGTCGTGGCTTTGCGTGGCTCGATACCGGTAATTGTGACAGCCTACTGGAGGCAGGTAACTTTATTGCTACCATCCAGAACCGCCAAGGGTTCTATGTGTCGTGCATCGAAGAAATCTGCTGGCGCAACGGTTGGATTACCTCCGATCAACTCCGTGTCTTAGGAAACGAACTATCCAAAACCGCATACGGTCAATACCTTATCCGTTTAGCAAAGTAATATGTTATCTTTCAGCGTCAGCGGTCTTTCAGCACGCAGTGCGGTCTTTCAGCGCAGCGGTCTTTCAGCGATAGCGGTCTTCATTATCGCTTTGATAATGACCGCGTGTACGATTGCGCCTCAGCGTCCTTCGCAACGGTCTGGGCAGACGGTAGAACCGGACTCGGCTACGTTAGCGATGATAGAACTGAATCAGCAACTGGCAGAAGCTGCGGATAGAGAACTGATAAACTATATACGCACACACACGGGGCGTTGGTTTGAACAGGAAGACGGGTCTTGGTGCGAACCCGACACAATCCCGTTGAACTATGCGTATAGTCCGCAACGACCGATTCGTCTTCACCTCATCACGCGAGACTTGAACGATCAGTTGCTGTCGGATGTGCAGGGCGAATATGAGTTAGGCAAATGTCAACTCCCCCAAGCGGTAGAGAATTATATAACAATCCACTATCCACATTCCACAATCCACTTCAAGGCGCTCGCCCCTTATTATGTGGCTTACGGCTCGCAAGGAACGGAAACGATACCTCCCTATACAAACGTGATGATTGAGGTTAAAGTACAATGATTATGAAACACCTTATATATATATTAGGAATCTTATTGGGCTGTACAGCCATTTTTACCTCTTGTAAGGGCAATACCTATGCCCGCCTGCTTGAGCAGGAGAAGAAAAACATCAACACCTACATCTCAAAGCATGGCTACGAGGTGTTTGAGGGAGACGAACCTGCGGACGATTACGATTGGACAGGTCACCCCAAAGCGTGGTATAAAGTGAAAGGATACGACTATTTCTATTTCCGTATGGATGTGGTGGGTGATACTTCTCAAAAAGCCATCGTTCCTAGTGAGATAGCGGTCATTCGTTATCGCCGTTATACCCTTACGGAGCCTTACGATACGGCCTCTTTCTGGACAACACTCAATGCTCCGGAGCCCTTAGAGTTTGCTTATCTGACAGACCAATCGTCTGCCTGTGTGGCTTGGCATGTGGCGATTGGGTTAATGAAATATCCGGGTTCGCAGGCGCGAATCATCTGCCCCAGTAAATTAGGTTTCACATCCGAACAGAACTCTGTGACTCCGTATGGTTATGACCTCAAACTGAAAATTAAACGCTAATGGAAATACTGATTACCAATGATGATGGTTGGGGAGCTAAAGGGCTGATGACCCTTCTCCAAGTGATGGAACAATTTGGGCACGTCACTGTGGTAGCACCGGGTACTGCCCAATCGGGTAAGTCGAACGCCATCACGTTTGATAACTTGCTTCTTAACTGTGTGGAGGAAACACCTCGACACGCTGTATATATGTCCAATGGAACCCCTTCTGATTGTGTCAAGCTGGCGCTGCACATTGTCTATAAGGGACGCAAACCCGACTTGCTGGTTTCGGGCATCAACCACGGCTCTAATGCTGCTATCAATGTTATCTATTCGGGTACGATGGGAGCCGTCTTTGTGGGTGCAGAGAATGGTATTCGTTCGTTAGGACTCTCTATCGATAGTTATGACCCCGATGCCGACTTCTCCTTTATGGTGCCCTATATCAAACAAGTCGTTCAACAGATTATAGACCTGCCGTCTGTTCCTTACGGCAAGTGTTGGAATCTCAATGCGCCGGTAGGACCGATACAAGGTATCCGTCTCACCCGCCAATGCAAAGGCTATTGGGATGAGGAGGTTTCTACGCACACCGATGAGGAAGGGGGAACATTCTATAAACTCGGAGGTCAGTTCTTTAACCAAGAACCCGATGCCGAAGATACCGACGAATGGGCTCTGCACCACGGTTTCATCGCCCTCACCCCTTCCACCATTGACACCACTTGGAAAGAAAAATAAATAGTCAAATAGTAAATAGTCAAATTGTAAATAAGAATGTCTTTAGTTAAATCAATCTCCGGTATTCGCGGCACGATAGGTGGCCGCGTAGGTGACGGACTGGACCCCGTCAATGTCGTTCGTTTCACAGCAGCTTTTGCCGTTCAGCGTGCAGAAGCAATGGGGGTGACTCGTCCGCGTATTGTGGTCGGTCGCGATGCCCGTATCTCGGGCCCGATGGTGGATTTATTGGTGACGGGAACGCTCGTTGCTATGGGTTGTGACGTGATCAACATCGGTTTGGCTTCTACTCCTACCACCGAGATGGCAGTCATTGGTGAAAAAGCCGATGGAGGAATCATCCTTACTGCCAGTCATAACCCCAAACAGTGGAACGCTCTCAAACTGCTCAATAACCTCGGTGAGTTCTTAACCGACAAAGAGGGCAAACAAGTCCTCTCTATCGCAGAACGTGAAGACTTTACTTTCGCCGAAGTGGATAACCTCGGTACGGTTACGAACAAAGACTACTTGCCTTACCATGTTCAGAAAGTGACCGAACTCGAACTCGTGGACTTAGAGGCTATTCGTAAGGCGAACTTCACCGTAGCCATTGACTGCGTCAATTCTGTGGGTGGTCTGGCTATTCCGGCTATTCTCAAAGCTGTTGGTGTGAAGAACATCATTGAACTCAACTGCACGCCCAATGGGCAGTTCCCGCATAATCCCGAGCCGCTGCCTCAACACTTAACTCAGATTGCCGACCTCCTCAAAGAGGGCAAAGCCGATGTCGGTTTTGTGGTGGATCCCGATGTGGATCGTCTTGCTATTATCTGCGAAAATGGGGAGATGTTCGGTGAGGAATATACGCTTGTTTCCGTTGCCGATTATGTGCTCAGTCACACGCCGGGTAATACGGTTAGTAATATGTCTTCCACCCGCGCATTGTCGGACGTAACCAAAGCGCATGGCGGTTCGTATTCCGCTTCTGCCGTGGGTGAGGTGAATGTGACCACCGAGATGAAAGCGACGAAGGCGGTTATTGGTGGAGAAGGCAATGGGGGTGTTATCTATCCTGCTTCCCACTATGGTCGTGATGCGTTGGTAGGTGTCGCTTTGTTCTTGAGTCTGTTGGCTCATAAAGGAATGAAAGTGAGCGAACTGCGCAAGACCTATCCGAATTATTTCATCTCTAAGAACCGCATTGATCTCTCGCCCGAGATGGATGTGGACGCTATCTTAGCCAAGGTCAAACAGACTTTCGCTTCCGAGCGCGTGAGCGATAAAGATGGTGTGAAGATTGACTTTGCCGAAGGGTGGGTACATCTGCGCAAGTCGAACACCGAACCGATCATCCGTGTTTATTCCGAAGCCGCCACTATGGACGAAGCCAACGCCCTCGCCCACCGCGTCATGAACTTAATCTAAATGGTAAATAAATTGTAAATGGTAAATAGTAAAATGGTAAATAAAAAGAAATTTTTGGTCCGTCTCAATGTCCTGCTTGCAGCCTTAGTATCCTTGTTGTTAGGCTGTAAGACGCAACAGGTCAGTCAGTCTGATGACGTTGTCGATGCTGACACGACTTCAATCGAAGAACCCGCTCCCGAGCGAATGATTTGCCTTTACGGTATTCCGCCCGAAGTATATCAACGCCTCCATGCAGAAGATTCGATTACAAATCGCCCTTGAGTTAGAACGCATTCGCCGCCACAACCTCAAGACCTTGCACCCCTTACAACAACTGTTTTGGGAATCGACGCTTCGTTGCAATGTGCATTGTCTGCATTGCGGAAGCGATTGTGTGGCATCGGCGACGCAGCCTGATATGCCTGCTGAGGACTTCCTGAAGGTGCTTGACGAGCAGGTCACTCCGCACGTCAATCCGCATCACCTGATGATTGTCATTTCGGGGGGTGAGCCGTTGATGCGCACGGATCTGGAGGCGATAGGCAAAGCATTATACGATAGGGAGTATCCGTGGGGAATGGTCACGAATGGGCTTGCGCTCACGCCCGAGCGTTTTCGCGCTTTGCGTCAAGCCGGATTGAGGTCTATGTCGATTAGTCTCGATGGGTTAGAGAAAGATCATAACTGGATGCGTCAGCACCCTCGCGCTTTTGAGGGGGCAACAAAGGCTATCCAACTCGCTGCTGCGGAACCGAACTTCACGTGGGATGTGGTTACTTGTGTTCATCAAGGGAACATCGGCTATTTAGCTCATGTACAAGCCTATCTGTGGTCGCTTGGCTGCCGCGATTGGCGTTTGGCTACGATAGCGCCGATGGGAAGAGCCGCCGCTAATCCGTCCTTAATGTTGCAACCGGACCAGTTCAAGCAGTTGCTTGATTTTATCGCAGCGGAACGAAAGGCCGGTCGGCACGTCTCTTATACTTGTGATGGGTATTTGGGCGAGTACGAAGGGCAGGTGCGAGACCATCTTTATCAGTGTACGGCGGGCATAACCACGGCTTCGATTCTTATTGATGGGTCGATATCGGCATGTACTTCTATTCGTGGAAAATACTATCAAGGAAATATATATAAGGATCATTTTTGGGATGTTTGGGAGAATGGTTTTAAGCCTTATCGTGATCGTCGTTGGATGCGCGAGATAGAGCCCTGTAGCCATTGTTCTTTGTTCCGTTATTGCGAAGGCAATGGTATGCACCTCCGCCGTGAAGACGGCTCCCTCATGCTCTGCCATCTAAACAACTTATTAAATGGTAAATGGTAAATTGTCAAATGGTAAATGTAAATGGTAAATAGTAAATTGTCAAATAGTAAATAACATGAAGCCTCGTCTAAAATTCATTTACGCCCCAATGAACTCGGGCAAGAGTCTATTACTTATCGCTAACGCTTATGGTTTACAGGAGCGTGGTGTTCAGTTTCTCGCGATGAAGTCGGCCATTGATGACCGCAATAACAAAACCACTATTTCTTCTCGTTGTGGTTTGAATCGTGAGTGTTTGCTTATCAAAACCGACACAGATGTGTTTGATGTCATCAAGAACCACCACGCGCACGTCATTGGTGGGCTCCGTCAGATTTTGGTTGATGAGGCTCAGTTCTTGTCGGAGAAACAGATTGACCAACTTTCTGATGTAGTGGATAAGTTAGGGATAGATGTCACTTGTTATGGTTTGCGTACGGACTTCCAGAGTCATCTCTTCCCGGGGTCTAAACGTCTGTTCGAGTTAGCAGACGAGATCAGTGAGGTAGAGTCTTCTTGTTCGTGTGGAGATAAGACTATCATCAATGCGCGTATTGACCAGAATGGAATGATTGTGACGGATGGCTCTCAGATTGAGATTGGTGGTGAGGACAAGTACATCACTCTCTGCCGTAAGTGTTGGAAGAAAGCCGTTGAGGACCAGAAACAAGGCAACCTCTTTGCTGAATAAGGGCACTATCCTCAGTGTGTCAATCGTAGGGTAATCACGTGACCTGACCGAAGGATCACCGAAGGGTTACCGAAGGATTACCGAAGGGTGTTCGTAAAAAGCTCTCACAGATGCTATTTTTTTCTAAGATTTTGGAATAAATTTTTAGTTAGATTTCTCGCCGATAGGCGAATAAAATAAATTCGTCCAAAATGATTTTTTGCATCTACTTGCGTTAAGATTTTTTTTCGCGTAGCGTAATCCTTGCAAGTAATAATAGACGCGACGCTAAGAAAATCTATCGTAAAGGATTTAGAAAAAATCGGTTGAGCATATTTTTGGGAAGCTCCTTTGGAGCAGAAATCAGAAAAAAATCTAACTAAAAATCGTTACTAAAAATCGAGAGGTTGATAGATTCTGTGGAATAAAACTACTAATACTCCTTTTGTTCTATATTTTCGTGAGCGAGCTCCCAAAAATATATCTCAAAAGTACTATTATTTGATTAAAAATCAAATTTTGTGCCCAAAATATTTGCTTATATGGAAAAAAAGTATTACCTTTGCAGCGACAAAGTATTGCTTGATAGACCAAGCAATGCAGAATGATTTACTAGTTCTAAAATAATTTTGAATGAACGAAAGTATCTAATGAACGAGCAGAACGAAATATTAATATATCGACCTAATGCGAAATTGCAGTTGCAAGTTCGTTTGGAGAATGAAACTATTTGGTTGACACAATCCCAGATTGCCGATTTGTTCGCTGTGCAGCGTCCTGCTATCACAAAGCATTTGGGAAATATATTTGCATCTCATGAGTTAAAAGAATCCGCAGTTAGTTCCATTTTGGAACATACTGCTGCAGATGGCAAAACGTATCAAACTAAGTTCTATAATTTAGATGCCATACTTTCTGTTGGCTACCGTGTTAATAGCATCAATGCCACTCATTTTCGCCAATGGGCAAATAAAGTATTGAAGGATTATATTTTACGTGGGTATGCTATCAATAATCGAGTAGCCAATTTAGAGCAACGTGTTACTAAGACAGAACAACAGATTGAGTTTTTTGTTAAAACAGCATTGCCTCCTCACGAAGGTGTCTTCTTTGATGGACAAGTTTTTGACGCATACGTGTTGGCTTCTAATTTTATTAAGCACGCTACAAAACGTGTTGTCTTGATTGATAATTATGTGGATGAGAGTGTGTTGACGTTGTTGGATAAACGCGCATCTAATGTCAATGCGATTATTTATACTTCGGTCATAAATAAACAGCTAAAGTTAGACATAGAAAAACATAATGCGCAGTATTCCCCTATTGAGATAAGAAAGTTCGTTCAATCACATGATAGATTTTTGATAATAGATGATGATGTGTATCATTTAGGTGCGTCTTTGAAAGATTTAGGTAAAAAATGGTTTGCATTTTCAAAGATAAATGAGATAACTTCGGACGAATTAATACGTAGGCTTAATTAATTATAGAATCATGCGCTACGCATGAGGTGTAAATAAATTAACTTTATTATTAACAATCAAAAAAAATCTTTTATGAAAAAAACATTTCTTTTTCTCGCTGCGCTTGCTATGAGCGCAATGACGTGGGCAACAGAACAAACGCTGACGTTTGATTTGTCTAAAAACCCTGGCGGTTGGCCAACAGCCAATTCTACAACACTAACGGACTACACGTACACGTTAGAAGACGTTGATTACACGTTTGGCCTTAAGAACGTAAAGTGCAATAGTGGTTATACAATGTTTACTGCTACTTCCGTTATGGGTCTTCCTGCGATTGAAGGTTATAAATTGACCAAAGTGGTAGCAAAAAATACAAGTGGTTGCTCAACAGCCGTTAAAGTAGGAATCAGTTCTTCCGCCAGTTCCGAAGATTACATATCCGGAGGTGACGCACAGACATGGTCTAAGCAGAGTTCTTCCTACACTTATGAACTGGATGAAACTTCTGACAATACGGTGTATTACTTATATGTTACGAATAAGAATGCCCAAGTAACGGAGTTAGAACTAACTTACACCGACGGCACCTCACCGACCGTTACCTTAGATAGTCTCGTCATCAAAGGTAAGGCTGAGAAGATGGAATACGAAGTAGGTGAGGCATTTGACCCTGCCGGTTTGGAAGTTTGGGGTATCTA
>JAZQOG010000034.1:0-3473 GCA_045627765.1 Paludibacteraceae bacterium
GCCAGCATCGCTGCCCAAGCCGCACCTACCAATGCGTAACTAACAAAGAGTACATATTGATTATGCACCATGCAAATTGATGCAAAACCGATAGCACCTACAATCAGCGAGATGGCGTAAGCGCCTTTATTGCCAAAGCGCTTCTCTAACAACGGCAGTACCATCGCCCACAACAGCGAACCTACCGCCTGAACGCAGAACACCACGCCTACCCAGTTACCGGCAGCTTGGAATTCAGGAGCACCAGCACTAACGCCGTCCCAACCAAAGCACAAAACACCTACAGCGCCATTCGAATAGGTCCACATATACATAAACGCTGCCCAACAGAAGAACTGAACCAGTCCTACCGTCCAGAACGTACTCGGCGCATTGATGAGCAGTTTAATGAAACTCGGTTCCTCTTTCTTTTCTTCTTTCGCTTTCAGATCAATGCCATGGAACTTAGCATATTCCTCAGGGTTCATCTCTTTCACCGTGATGAACGTATAGAGGCAGCAAAGCATCAAAATAGCCGCACCTACATAGAAACTCCATTTCACGCTATCAGGAATAACGCCCTCCGGTGCCGTATTGGCAATACCGATCCATGTAAAGAAAATGGGGAACAAATAACCCACTACCGAGCCGGCATTACAAAGAGAAGACTGAATCGAATAAGCCAACCCCTTCTGCTCCTCGTTCACCATGTCACCCACCATCATCTTAAATGGTTGCATAGCGATATTGATGCTCGTATCCAAGAACATCAAGCTAAACAAACCAAACCACATCGCGGCATTCAAGCCTAAGAACGCGCTCTGCGCAAACGTGAAGTTACCGGCATTGGGCAACAACACCATCACCGCAACGGCAATGAGCGCACCTACCAATAGATACGGTTTACGGCGACCTAACTTACACCAAGTCTTGTCACTAAACTTACCAATCAGCGGCTGAACAATCATTCCCATCAGCGGGGGCAGTATCCAGAAGAAGGATAACTGGTGAGGGTCAGCACCTAATGTGGCGAAAATTCGGGAGATATTGGCACTCTGCAACGCGTATGCAATTTGTACGCCAAAGAAACCAAAAGAGAGATTAAAAAGTTGTCCAAACGACAAGTTGCGTTTTTCCATGCGTATACGTTTTAAAACTTAAGCGGCTGCAAAGGTACAAAAAAAAAATTATTCGTGCAACTTTTTTTGTATTTTTTACAACAAAAATCTTATTTTTGTACCCAAACAAAAGATTTTCCAGCCCAAATCCACAAAAAAAAGAGCGACACACACTTGTATCGCTCCTTATTCTATTTATTTATCAATTCTTAGTAATTATTTAACTTGACCACCAAGAACGTTGTACATCTTATCATTAACCATTATGTAGATGTGGTTATCGCGATAAACCTTCTTAACAGCCTCATTGCTTGCACTTCTCAGTTGATCCAAACCGGTTCCCGAAGTTACGTGGAACGTAATCGTCACTTGTTCGCTTGCCAAGTAATTCTTCGTTTCCGCAACGTAAGCAACCAGTTCAGCGTCACCCTCTTTGATAGCCTTAACCACATTGCCGTTGAGCTCCAGCACGCCGCTATTATCAACCGAGAGTTGAACCTCGTCACCACTGGTGCAAGAAGCCTCAATCGTCTTGCTTTCACCTACAGTAAGGAACTCATCGGCTTCAGCATTGATATCGATGATTTGCTCTGCCTTATTGACGGTCAAGTTCAAGATAAGCAGACTGTCGCAACCAGCCAGCGTTTGCTCCCAAATAGTATCCATATAAGGTTGTTCTTGAACATCATAGTAGGTATAATCCGTTCCGTGCCACTCAAAAGGCTCGCCATACGATTTTTCTACGATTTCGTTAATCTCATAGGTAGGCAAAACCGTTGCCTCAATGTGCAGTTTCATCGTGCTGCCATAGAAAGTGGTAGTATCAACATCAAATACGGAGTCTTGTTGCAATTTCCAAGAGTGCGAACCAATCACTAACGGCTCGTTAAAGCAAACGCTGGTGATGATGGTGTCATACTCTGTCCCATTATGAACGAACACGTGGCGGGTTAATTGAGCAGGACGATAGAACTCGTCTCCGGCTTGGAAAGCCGTTACGTATGCGTCACCTACTACATTCTTAACATATAGCAGCCATAGCACATAGTCCACAACATCCTTATTGCTCGACTCGTAAGTAAGTTCTTTTTCGGTCGAAACGGTGGCTTTATCTAATAATGTTCCGATAAACGTTGGAACAACATGCACTTCGGTCGAGTCTTCCGTGCTTCCGTACCAACTGATGGTTTGATCACCACGAACCAGCAAGCGAAGCGGAATTGTACACTCACGACCATCAAGATAATCCTCGTACTCGCCACGAATCACCAAGTTCGCCGTATAAAGACCAACCTCCAGACCTTGGGGATTAGCCGACACAATCACTTGGTCCGAACCAGCCTCATAACGACCCGAAATCTCAGACTTGTTAACAGAGAACACACCTTGTTCGTCGCCTACAATAGTTGCTTGGATATTACCTAATTTCGTCCAAGAAATACTAACGGTAGAATCCATCTGAGCGTCCGTCGAATCGGCATTGCCGAAGTCAATGCCTCTCCTATCCGTTACCGTCAGATCTACATCCGGATGCAGCGCCGTAACAATAACGTCAGAGATACGACCATAGCGAATAGCCGAATAGCAAAGTTGGATGTAACGAGATGTTTCTTTCAAAGGCAACGCTACGGCATAGGTCTGTCCTTTGACAACATCGGAGGCTCCCCAAGATTTGATTTTGCTGTACTCAGCGCCATCAACACTCTCGTAAACGGCAAACACCATGTTGCCCATGATCGTTTGGTTACGAACCATATTAAAATATAAGGAATCGGGAGCTCCTTCCAACTTGATATTGACATACCTTTTAGAGGTCTCCATTAAGTCTTCGAACTTAATACCGCCATTATCCCACGATGCGCGATTGATGGTAACCGTCGTCGAAGGATCGTTAAAATCTTCCTCGGTGTACATTTCTCCGAATTTTAACTGTGCAAAAGCTGTCATCGCTAACGTCAGGACAGCAAACAGACTAATAAATTTCTTTTTCATTTTTGTTTTTGATAATTAATAAATTGTTAATAAAGTTTATTATTTTACGTAATAGTTTCTATCTTTTTATGTAGAAATCTAAAAAAGCGTACAAAATTACACAATATTTATTATATACGCAAGCGCGAGGGTGATTTTTCTGCAATATAATTACTGATTGTCACCTCCGTATTGCAATTTTATATCAAAAAAAAAATCCGTACCTTTGCAGCGCAGCAAAGCGAGCGGCACAGAACGGGTATCCTGTCCCGTACTGAAATAGGTTTACTCATAAAAAAATAAAAAAGTGTTATTTTTTAAGATTTTGTATTATGAGTAAAATTGTTAAGCGTCAGTATTCTGATGCATTTAAGTCCCAAGTTTTAGAAGATTATGCTCATTCTC
>JAZQOG010000035.1:0-26460 GCA_045627765.1 Paludibacteraceae bacterium
GCTGCGCCGAAGTCGAAATACATATACGTATAATCGCCAAACTTCTGCGTTCCGGGATTAGTCATTCCGGGCCAAGTGCCATTGAGGTCATTGACATCGCCCCACATATACATCGTGGTAGCTAACCCCCAACCTATACCATCGAGGATATAAACGACGGCACCGTCGTGTTCGACTACGGGGCCTACTTGGATCTCTTTCACACCATCGGCAGTCAGTTCCAGATAGATATCGCGAGAGATAGTAAAGTTAAAATCCGCCAACTGGCTTCCGCCACCGTTGTTATTGAAGATGAGGTTATAGTTTAAACCTTCATTTTCCTCACCACAGTCAAAATAGAGATAGTCAACCCCTTGAACAGTCTCCGTACCCGTAGGTTGTACACCCGGCCATCCGCCGAAGAGTTCGGGCAGTTCGTCGCCCCAAGCATAGAGAGCAAGGTCGGTCCATTCGGTATGGTTGATTACATAGATGACGTGACCATCGTGTTCGACAGCGGGCTGTTCGGGATTGCCCTGCCAAGCGGCAATGGTGAGGTCGTAGCGTTGACCTAATTGTGCATTAGCGATGGTGTGCATCGTCTGGAAACGTTCTACATTCTGTTTCTTACTAACGAAATAGAATCCGTCAGCAAGGCTCTTACCTTCTGCTATATCGTCGGGGAAGACGTAGATACCGAATTTATAGTCGGTTTTTTCGGCTTTGGTAAGAATCATAGTACCCAGGTTCGTGGAGTCGGTACCGTTATAGGGACCTACCATATAAATCTGGTCGTCTGCGGCCGTGCCGGCAGGAACGATAACCTCTAACAAGATGGCATTCGCTTTAGTCTCAAATTGGGGTTGTTCGTGGTCAAAGACAATGTCTTTAGGTTGGCAGCTCGTTAGGAGAGTGAGAGTGAAATTGAAAATTAATAGTATGTTTTTCATAATCGTATGTTTTAGTAGTTAGGATTTTGTTTGAGACCGGGGTTGACGCTGATAGCATTTTCGGGTAGCGGGAACCACTCGTATTTCTTATCGCGTTGTGCAGGATATTTGCCACCACCTTCGGCAACGGCGCGGTCAAAGAACCACCATTGTCCTTGCGTGAACTGGTTGAAACGACGTAAGTCGGTGCGGCGGCGACGTCCCTCGCAGAGGAACTCCAAACCCCATTGGTGTAACATCCACTCGGCATCAGACCAAGTAGCGGCTACATCATCGGTCAGCGGTCCATTGACGAAATAGCGTTGACGAACCGTGTTAACCAAGTCTTTGGGGCTCGTACCTTTCGTGCGCCAAGCGCATTCGGCTTTGGTGAAAACCACTTCTGCCCAACGGAACTCCACTTCGTCGATGGATTGGTAATCAACTCCTTCGGATGCAGGGTAGATAGGATATTTCATCAGCCTCAGTCCCGAGTTCGTTTGTCCCCAACGCGGGTTTTGTACGATGTTCGCTTCCGCGGTCACTTGTTGTCCATCGGCTACGGTCGTGGTGTAGCCAGCGGGTTGGGTTGCGAATTGTCCCACTTGATCTACATAGAAGAGCGGTTGTCCGTTGCGGTCTGCGTCAGCAGCAATGGTGTGACCATCGAAGACGCTTTTCTGTTCTCCGCGAAGGATACAGCCACCATTCCATTCCGTGGTATAAGCGTAAGGTTGTTTACGGATATCGCCATCCTCTAAGCGGGCATAAACGGCTCCGAGTTTATCGTTATACGGAGCGTCTAAGAAACAGCGTGCACCGGTCGTACCGCCCGTCTCCAGTTGCGTACCCGAGTTATCGTATGACGGAGCTAAGATAACGCAGTTCCAACCGGATTGGCTGGTCATTCCTCCGCAGATAGAGTCGTAGTTATACGGCAAGAAAGGAACATCTCGCATCCAACCGATATTGAGTTGTCCGTTCTCGTTGGCGAAAGCGAAGACGACTTCGGGGCAAGTCTCGTTATTGAGCTCGAAGATGTCGCGATAATCGGTTGCTATACTATACGAACCAAAATCACCATTGAGCAGCGAGTCACAAAGGGCTTCGCATTGAGCGTATTGGTTGGTCTTAATGAACACTTCGGCATTGAGCAGGAGTCGCATCTTCAGCATCCTGTTCATCGCTTGGTTCATGCGGTTACGAGTAGCATTAGAACCATCCTCTTTGCTTAGGCTTGGGCAGGCTTCGTCGAGTTCTTTGGCAATGAAGTCAAAGATTATTTTGCAGCCTTTGTCGAAGTCGGCATCCGCAGAACCAGGGACATCGGTAGTGACCTCTACGTTGAGAGGTAGCGCTCCGCCCCAGAGTTCAAAGTTATTGTAATATGCCCATGCACGCAGGGTACGTACCTCTGCGATGTAAGCATCTATTTTTTGTTGGGTCATTCCAACAGTAGCCGGATCGAGTTTTTGCAAGTCATAGATGAGTTGGTTACAGAGTCCGATGGTCTTCCACGCTTTTTGCCAAGCTTGGAGAACAATCTTTGCCTCGGAAGTCCATGTTTGGGTAGAAAGGACAAACTTCAGTCCTTCGTCCCAACCCCAACCGCCGGCGTTCCACGTACGCCAAGCAATCTGGTCAGCAGAGAACTCGTTGAGATAAAAGAAGTATTCACAGAAACCGTAAGCGGCTTCACCGTAGATAGCTGCAACGGCACCTTGTACACTCGTCTCGTTTTGATAATAAACGGAGGCATCAATATTAGAGAAGTTCTCCTCTGTAAGGTCGGTACAAGCCATCAAACAAGAAGTCAAAAGCAAGACCGCTACGCTCCAAGAAAAGATATTTTTTGCTTTCATAATTATTTCAGATTAAGAGTTAAACCAAGAGAAATTTGTGTAGCGGTAGGATAAGCACTGCTTGAATCTACGCCCGGGGTGATACCCGTAGAAGGCACAACCGAAGGATCATTGCCCGTATAACGGGTGATGGTAGCGATGTTCTTTGCGGTGAGACTAACGCGGAAACTATCAAACGCTTTGGCTTGAGGAGCACGAACGGTATAGCCAATCGTGAGGTTGTCGAGTTTGAAGTAATCACCTCTCTCTAAGAAGTAAGAGGAGATCACACCGCCACCGGTCTTAACATCCTTATTCTCCATATACGCGGAACGAAGGACATTGTCGGTACCGCAACCTTGCAATCCCATTCCATATTTGCGCATGTTAAAGATCGAATAGTCAAAGGCACCTCGCCACATCATCGAGATATCCACATTATAGAACGAGAAACTGTTCGTCCAACTCAAGAAGTGTTTCGGCGCACCATTACCGATCTCGCGTTTCCATTGAGCATCGGCTTTGGAAGCTAACTGAGGTTCGTTGTTATTGTCAAGAACGAGCATATTTCCATTCTCGTCGTGTCCTGCATATTGATATCCCCAGAACGTGCCCACTTCACTACCTTGACGCAGGCGGAAGAAATATTCATTCGTACCTACACCGGGTTTTTGGTAGAGATCGACATAATCGCATTGGAAGATGTCGTTGCTGAGTTTAGTGAGTTGGGTGATACCATAACTATAGTTAAAGCCCATATTCCAAACAAAATGTTTGCGCTTGCAAATGTCTGCATTCAGGCTCACTTCCACACCTTGGTTCGTGGTCGTTCCTAAGTTCACTAACACGGTCTCATATACGTACGGAGGTTGCGGAGCGGTATAGGAATAAAGTAAGTCTTTCTGCTTGCGGTTGTAGTATTCAACCGATCCGCGGAAGCGATTCCATAACTCGAAGTCAAAACCGACATTAAGCACTTCGTTCTTCTCCCATTTGAGGTCGGGATTGGCATTGGCGGTAGGAGCATAACCAACCACCCATTGACCATCCATAAAGTATTGGTCAAGTTGTCCATATTGAGGAACGGACAGGTAAGAAGCATACGCGTCACGACCGGTAACACCCCAACTGATACGAGGTTTGAGGCTAGTGACAACGGATTTAGCCGGTTTCATAAACGAGGCAGAAACTATCTCCCACGCGGCACTGACGGAACCGAAGTTCCCCCACTTGTTATTGGTACCGAAACGACTCGAACCTTCCCGACGGAAAGAGGCTGCCACGAAGATCTCATCATTCCAGTTGTAGTTTCCACGCAGGAAAAAACCAATCAGTTTATTACTGTTCTTCCACGAACTCATTCCTGCACGCCCTTCAGTGAGGAACGTACCCAAACCGATATTGTTCCACAGGGTGTTGTCGTAAGCGTAGTTGTAGTTATTCATCGAATTGCCCTCGTTCAGACTTCTTTCCCAGCTATAACCGAGTAAGAGTTTGAGGGTGTGGTTATTGAGGTTAAGGTCGTAGTTTCCTAACCATTCCACACGATGCGTTTGGTACTTGCTATAACTGATGGAAGCGTGACCATTATAATCCGACCAGAAACTCTCTGACGATTTAGAGGAAGCGTAAAAGTCCGATTTGAGGTCGTTGTATTGCAACGCATAATTGACATTGGTGGTCAAGTTATGGTGCTCATTGGAATAAATTTTCAGTTTAAGGTCGGCATTGGCTAACAGGTATAAACGCTTGCCTTGATTGGTCACTTCTTTGAGGCGTTGAACAGGGTTCGTTGCTCCGGTTGCATTAACGGGTTGATAATACGAGCCATCGGCATTATAGACGGGCATGGTCGGGTTCATTTGTAAGGCATTATCCACTTGACCATCGTCACCCCAGTTCTCATCTACTCGACGAGCCGAGAGGTTAGCCGCTAACGTGAGATAATCCTTAGCGAACTTCTGTTCCATAGCGAAACGACCACCATATTCGCGACGAGCGGAGGCAATATCCAAACCTTTCGCATCTTTGAAGTTGAGGCTGGCAGAATAAAAACCATTCTTTGTCGCCCCATTGACCGCTAAGTATTGGTTGATATCGTAGGTGGCAGGTTTGATGATTTGACTATACCAATCGGTACTGGCACCAAAATCCGTACCACGGCGAGAACGACGGAACTCGTCGGGCGAGAGCACTTGTGGGTGAGCGTTCGCCACATTAGCAGCGAAATAGGAATCGTAAGTCACCGTGAAATGACCGGCATCATTACCCGCGCCCTTGCGCGTAGTAATAAGGATAACACCATTGGCTCCGCGAGTACCATAGATAGCTGCCGAACCGGCATCCTTCAAGACGGTGATACTTTCAATATCTTGTGCAGCGATGTTACGGATATCTCCACCGGCTATACCATCAATAACGATAAGCGGGCTATTGCTACCGGTGATTGAACCGGCACCACGAATCTGGAGGTCAGAGGAACCATTCGGGTTAGCAGCAGCCGTAGTCACTACATTCAAACCGGCTACCTTACCGTTGAGCATTTCCATGGCATTGTTCATCGCACCTTGCGTAAACTGCTTACGATCGATTTGAACAATACTGCTACTCAACTCTTTTTTACTCAAACTGCCATAACCGACCACGACTAACTCGTCCATCGCCACAGAAGCTTCTTGTAAAGTAATGTCGATGACACTACGCCCCTCTACAGGAACAATTTGGGTTTCGTAACCAATGTACGAGAACTCCAATACAGATTGATTAGAAATAGATTCAAAAATATAGACACCGTCATAGTCCGTTACGGTACCATTATTCGTTCCCTGAACGACAACGGTGGCACCGATAACCGGTTCGCCTGAGGCATCTACCACTTTACCTTGAATCTTGATGGATTGTGCCCAGATAACGCTACAATAGGCGATAGAAAGGAGCAGCAACCCACCTCGCAAAAGATTTGTGATGCTTTTCATGATTGTAAAATATTAAAGGTTTATTTTATATTCAATGCAAAGTTACACAAATCTTTTTACATAGCAAAAAAATATGAAAAAAATATAGATTATATTTATACAAAAAATGCGCACCTGGCAACTACCCAATGCGCACTGAGTTAGGGACGGAAGGTTAGAGAGATTGGCTATCGTATTGAGGCATGGCGCCGGCTTGAGTGCAGACAAAAGCACTGACCTTGACTGCGGTCTCGTGGGCTTGGCGGATGGATTGACCTCGCAACATTTTTGCACTGCAAAGGTACAACAAAAAAATGATTTAAGCAAAAAAACACAAAAAAACGCTAAAATATTTGCGTATATCAATTTTTTTTTGTAATTTTGCAGTCGAATATGTGTGCGTGCCTGTGTGCGAGCGCGTGCGCTCTATAAATAATGAAGATTGAAGAATAATTAAAATACTATTATATGGAAGAACAAGAAAAGTATGATGGCTCAAGTATTCAAGTGCTTGAAGGATTAGAGGCGGTGCGTAAGAGACCGGCGATGTACATCGGTGACATCTCGCAGAAAGGTTTGCATCACCTTGTTTATGAGGTAGTGGACAACTCTATTGATGAGGCGTTGGCAGGTTTCTGTAACGAGATCGCCGTACACATCAATACGGACAACTCCATTACGGTTCAGGATAACGGTCGTGGTATCCCCGTGGATATGCACCCCAAAGAGCACCGCAGTGCGTTGGAGGTGGTGATGACGGTGTTGCACGCCGGTGGTAAGTTTAACAAAGACAGTTATAAAGTCAGCGGCGGTTTGCACGGTGTAGGTGTGAGCTGCGTGAATGCGCTCTCCAAACGAATGCACGTAGAGGTTTATCGTGAAGGTAAACTGTTTACGCAAGACTACGAGAAAGGCAAGCCGTTGGCTCCTGTTCATAACATCGATTTGGCGGAAGCCGAAGGTAACTGGGAACAAGGTCGCACGGGTACGTACGTACATTTCTGGCCGGATGATACGATTTTCAACGAATTGGTTTATCAGTGGGATATTCTCGCGAACCGTATGCGTGAGTTGGCATTCTTGAATGCCGGCATTCGTATTGTGCTCAAAGACAAACGTGTCGTTCGTAATAACGAAGAAATGGCCGCTTCGCCCGAAGACGAGTTGAAAGATTGCCAATATAAGAATAAGGTCTTCTATTCGGAGCAGGGTTTGAGTGAGTTCGTTCGATATATCGACCAAACACGTGTACCGTTGATCAGCGATGTTATCCATCTTAATACGGATAAGTATGGCACCCCTGTGGAGGTGGCGATGATCTATAACTCGGACTTCAACGAGAACGTTCACTCGTATGTGAATAACATCAACACGATAGAGGGCGGTACCCACGTAGCCGGTTTCCGCGCAGCTTTGACGCGTGTGATGAAGAAATACGCGGAGGACAGCAAACTCTTAGAGAAAGCCAAATTGAAAGATAAGGATGGTAATGCGACCATTGACCCGAACGATTTCCGCGAAGGTCTGACGGCGGTTATTAGTGTGAAAGTGGCTGAGCCTCAGTTTGAAGGTCAGACGAAGACGAAGTTAGGTAACTCGGAGATCGCGGGAATGGTCAGTGCGGCTGTCGGTGAGGCATTGACGAATTACTTAGAGGAGCATCCGGATGATGCCAAGCGTATTGTAGAGAAAGTGATCTTAGCGGCCCAGGCTCGTATTGCAGCGCGTAATGCGAGACAGAGTGTACTGCGAAAGTCTCCGTTGACGGGTGGTGGTCTGCCCGGTAAGTTAGCGGACTGTGCTTCGAAAGATCCGGCAGAGTGCGAGTTGTTCCTTGTCGAGGGAGATTCGGCCGGTGGTACGGCTAAGACCGGTCGTGACCGCGTTCACCAAGCGATTTTGCCGTTGCGTGGTAAGATATTGAATGTGGAGAAAGCGATGGAGCATAAAGTGTTTGAGAGCGAGGAGGTACGAAATATCTTCACGGCATTAGGTATCACTTTCGGAACCGAAGAAGACCCGAAGGCGTTGAACTTAAGTAAGATCCGTTATCATAAAGTGATTATTATGGCGGATGCCGATGTGGATGGTGCGCATATAGCGACGTTGGTGATGACGTTGTTCTTCCGTCACATGAAAGAGGTGATAGAGCAAGGTCACTTGTATATTGCGATGGCTCCTCTTTACTTATGTTCGAAAGGAAACGTGAAAGAGTATTGCTGGACGGATCAGCAACGCCACGACTTCATTTTGAAGAATGCGGGTGGAGACGAGAAACTCGTTAAGACGCAGCGTTATAAAGGTCTGGGTGAGATGTCGGATGAGCAGTTGTGGGAAACGACTATGGATCCGGCTCGTCGTTTGCTCAAACAAGTCACGATTGAGAATGCCGCAGAGGCAGATCGTACAGTGGCGATGTTGATGGGTGACGATGTAGCTCCTCGCCGCGAGTTTATTGAGCAGAACGCAACGTACGCTAAGATTGACGCATAATGAAAGTAGCGGTCTATTGCAGTGCTAAGGATTGCATCCCAAAGGATTACCTAAGTTTAGGTGATCAGTTGGGAGCATGGTTGGCGGAGCAAGGGCACGAGTTAGTGTATGGCGGAGCGACAGGCGGCTTGATGTCGCGTGTGTCAAAAGCCTATCGAGAGGTTACGAAGCGAGAGCAGAAAACGGCGAATCGTATCATAGGTGTAGCTCCTCAGTGCGTGATACGGGCAGGGCGAAAGGCTTCCTGTTGTGACACGTTTTATGAGGTGGAAACGATGAGCGAGCGCAAGCAGAAGATGCGCGAGTTAGCGGATTGTTTTGTTTGTTTGCCCGGTAGTTATGGGACATTGGATGAGATGATGGACGTGATATCGTCGGGAGTGGTGGGAGAACATCATAAACCCGTTTTCATCCTCAATCACGACCATTACTATGACGACTTATTAGCGATGGTAGCGAAGATGCACCGTTTATCGTTTCTTCCGGAAAACGAAGTATATAAACCTATTTTTGTAAACACATTAGACGAATTATATGGATCATCTGTTTTTTCTTAGAGCCTTACTTAGAAGGCGCTTAATGACCACTTCTCAATTGGAGAAGTTGATTAAAAGTAAACCGGACGAGGAGATTCGTGCGGAAGGTTATGAATTGCAATATGCAGAAGATTTTGACCAGTGGACCGATCTTGCTCATTCAGATTGGACTCCCGGGTTTATTTATCCCTCGAAAGAGTTTACGTCCGTGCATTCTTACACCAACGAGAACCAAGCATACGTGGGCGGTAAGAACGTAGAGGTGAAGGATAGTAAACTGATTATCCACACCAATCGTGAAAAGACGGAGGCTCCGGCTTGGGACCCGAAAAAAGGAATGGTAATGCAGGAGTTTGATTATACGTCCGACGCCATCAACAACGCTTCCAAATTAGAAGTAGAAGTGGGCAGCGTGATTACGGTGAAGGCTCGTTGTCACGGATTATTGAATCACGGTATCTATTTGCGTAGCAAGAACCATATTCCTTTTATCTCGGTGTTTAACTACACGGGACGTAAGCTTTTCTGTGGTGTGAAGGCGAATATCCATTCGGACGAGAATAAGCAAGAGATTACCGGTCTGCAACCGGTGACGGATATTATCTATACGGTTATTTGGAACGAGAACGAGATCATTTGGCTCGTTAATAACTTGGAGGTTTATCGCACATTGAATCTTATTCCTAAGGGAGAGAAGTTGTATCTGCACCTTTATTCGTTTATGTTTAAGGGTCTGGAATGGAACACTCCGGGTGAACTCAATGTCGATTGGATCCGCGTTTATAAAAAACTCTAAGTTATGTTCTTAATCGCAGGGCCTTGTGCCATTGAAAATAGGGAGATGGTTCTCTCAACCGCTGAAACGTTGAAGCGTGTGTGTGAGGATTTGCACATCCGTCTTATCTTTAAGTCTTCCTTTGATAAGGCTAATCGTACCTCGTCTTCGCCTCGCGGAATAGGGATGGAAGAGGGTTTGCGTATCTTATCGGAAGTGAAGGAGCAGTTTGCGTTGCCTATATTAACGGATGTGCATGAGTCGTGGCAGTGTGCTGATGTGGCAGAGGTAGCGGATGTGTTACAGATTCCTGCTTTCCTCTCTCGTCAGACGGATTTGATTCAAGCGGCGGCTAAGACGGGTAAGACGGTGAACATCAAGAAAGGTCAGTTCATGGCACCTTGGGACATGAAAGGGGCGATTGAGAAAGTGCGTGCTGTGTCGAAGAGTGAAGTGTGGTTGACCGAGCGCGGCAGTTCCTTTGGTTATGGGCGTTTGGTTGTGGACATGACTTCGTTGGTGGAGATGCGTCAGTTTGGGTGTCCGATCATCTTCGATGCCACTCACGCGGTGCAGCAGCCGAGTGGAGCGAACGGAGTGACCGGTGGGAACAGAGAGATGGTGCCTTACCTTATGCGGGCTGCGGCAGCCGTTGGGGTAGATGGAATGTTCGTAGAGGTTCACCCGAATCCCGAGCAAGCGATTTCTGATGCCGCCAACCAATTAAGATTAAGTGAAATACGTCAAATATTAGAGCGCACTTATGAAGTATGCAGATAGAGCAAAAACGATCTTTGAAGAAGAGATTGTTGAGTTAACTAAACTCAAAGACAACTTGGATGAACATTTCGACCAAGTAGTGGAACTGATGTACGCCTGTGAGGGTAAGGTAGTTGTGATGGGGATAGGTAAGACGGGTATCATTGGTCACAAGATTGCTTCTTCGTTGGCATCAACGGGTACTTCTTCTATCTTTGTCAATGCGGCGGAGGCGGTTCATGGTGATTTGGGAATGATAGACAGCAAAGACATTGTGTTGCTGGTAAGTAATAGCGGTTCCACCGATGAGATATTAAATGTGGTGGCCCCCTTACGAACGTTAGGTTGTACGATTGTGGCGTTGACGGGTGATGCGTCGTCTAAGTTGGCTAAGGCGTGCGATTATGTGCTATCGGTTCATGTAGATAAAGAGGCTTGTCCGTTAGGTTTGGCACCGACCACTTCGACCACGGCAACGACGCTCATGGGTGATGCGTTGATAGTGTGTCTAATGGAGAAAAGGCAGTTTAAGGCAGAGAATTTTGCTCTTTACCACCCGGGTGGTGCGTTAGGCAGACAACTGTTATCGCGCGTTTATACACACATGGACGGTTCTGTTCCGAAGGTGAACAAGGATGTTTCGTTCCGCGAAGTGGTACGCGAGATGTCAGAACATCACTTAGGCATGACGATGGTCTTTGAGGCTGATCGGTGTGTGGGAATCATCACCGATGGTGACTTGAGACGTGCGATAGAGAAGTACGATGACTTGCATATAACGGCAGCGGATATCATGACCCCGTCGTATAAGCATATTCATAAACAGGCATTACTCACGGACGCGTTGGCGATCATGGATCAGTATAACATCACCACGTTGGCGGTGACGGAAACGTCGGAGTCATCTGAAATAATAGGAATCATTTCTATTCACCATATAATAGATTTCAAATAATGTTATGGAGCACACCATTACTATTTATTGTAAGAACACGAAGTCGTATCACGAGGTAGAGCGAGGAATCTCTTTGACTCAGTTAAAAGAGCAATTGCAGATAGAGTTGAAGTATCCTATCATTGCGGCTCGCGTTAACTATAAGCTTGAAAACTTAGACTTCTTGCTGTATAAGCCTAAGGATGTGGAGTTCTTGGATATCTCCAGCCATTCGGGTCGTCGTTGTTATGTGAGGACATTGATTATGGTGTTCGGGTGTGCCGTTCACGAGTTATATCCGGAAGCGGACTTGCGGTTAGAGCACCCCATCTGTAAGGGATATTACTGTACGTTACAAGGGAAGGTATTGACCGAGTCGATGGTACAAGCCATCAAAGAGCGGATGCAGCAGATTATTCGGGAGGATAGAAAGATTGAGGAGATGGAGAAACAGACGAAAGAAGTGATTCGTATTTTTTCTCAGCAGACCGATGGTAAGGCTACGCTTTTCCGCACGTTAGGTAATCCCTATTGTCGTTATTTCCGCATGGGCGATTACAATGATTATTATATGAGTGTGCTGATGCCCTCTACGGGGTACATCAATATCTTTGACCTCGAGCCCTATCATGATGGAATGCTTTTGCGTGTTCCTTCTCGTACTAATCCCGAGGTTTTGGAAGATACGGTTCGGCAGGATAAGATGTTTAAGCACTTCAGTGAGTATAGCAAGTGGAACAAACTGTTGAATATTTCTAATGTAGGGGATTTCAATAACTTGTACGATGAGGGCAAGAGTTTTGAGATGATCAAACTGGCGGAGGCGTTGCACGAGAAAAAAGTGGGACAGATTGCCGATGCTATTTGTAATCGGGAAGGGGGTTGTCCTAAGATTGTGCTAATCTCGGGTCCCTCGTCTTCGGGTAAAACGAGTTTTGCCCAACGTCTGCGTATCCAATTGATGATCAATGGTCTCAAACCGCAAACGGTGTCGATGGATAACTATTTCGTCAATCGTGTAGATACGCCGAAAGATGAGAATGGCGAGTGGGACTTTGAGAACATCAACGCTTTGGACTTGAAGTTGTTTAGGGACCATTTGCATCGAATGCTCAAAGGGGAAGAGGTGGAGATGCCGCACTACTCGTTTGAGAAAGGTGAACGCGAGTGGTTGGGTGAGAAAATCAAGATGGATAAAGATAATATCCTCATCGTGGAGGGTATTCACGCTCTTAATCCCGAACTGATCCCGGATATCTCTAAGGATTTGATATATCGTATTTATGTGTCGGTACTGACGACGATTAACTTAGATAATCACAACTGGATTCCGACGACGGATATTCGTTTGCTTCGCCGAATTGTGAGAGATTATCGTACTCGTGGTTTCTCGGCGCGTGAGACGATAGCGCGTTGTCCGTCTGTTATCCGCGGTGAAGTGAAATGGATCTATCCGTATCAAGAGGAGGCCGATTCGATGTTTAACTCCGCCTTACTCTTTGAGTTAGCGGTATTGAAACAAGCTGCGGAACCGATCTTAGCAGAGGTGCCGAAGTTCTGTAACGAATATACGGAGGCGCACCGCTTGATTAAGTTCTTACAGTATTTCCGTCCGATTCCCGAGAACGAGATTCCACCGACATCGTTGTTGCGTGCATTCGTTGGCGGAAGTGGCGAATAAGAGTTGAAAGAAATGAAGAAGGTAATTGTTTTAATAGTGGCATTGATGCCGATGTTTGTGTGGGCCCAGACACCTTCGGATACCGTGATGATACAAGAAGACACGGTGCCGGAGTATCCGTGTATCTTTGATTCCTTGACTTATGTGCGCGTATATCAGGATAGCACTATCTATGCGTTGCTGCACGACAAGAGAGTCGGAGAACAGAACCGCCCTGTGGTGATTGGTTATCGGGTACAGGTGTTCTCGTCTAATCGCCAACAAGAGGCAAAGACGGAAGCTATTGAGTTACAGAAGAAACTGGAACGAGTTCTTCCCGTAGAGGTTTATGCCCAATATATCTCTCCGTTCTGGAAAGTGAGGATAGGAAACTTCTTAACTTACGAACAGGCCAAGCAGTTTAAGGAGAGTCTGTTGGCTCAATATCCCTCTTTGATAGCCGATACGTATATTGTTAAAGACCAAATCAACGTTAGACCATGATGCAGGAGTTTAACCCGAATCAACAGATAACGAGTCAGGTTGCGGCCTCTATTGAGCAGGTTCTAAATTCGATAGGAGAAGATGCGCATCGGGAAGGTTTGCTTCGCACGCCCAAACGGGTAGGTGAGGCATTGCAGTTCTGTACGAAAGGGTATAACGAAGATCCCGAAGCGATCTTGCGTTCGGCGTTGTTTGAAGAAGACTACCGTCAGATGGTGGTGGTCAAAGATATCGATTTCTATTCGTTGTGTGAGCACCACTTATTGCCTTTCTTTGGGAAGGCGCACATCGCTTATATCCCTAATGGTAAGATCACGGGACTGAGTAAGATTGCCCGAGTGGTGGATGTTTTTGCGCGTCGTTTGCAGGTACAAGAGCGAATGACGACTCAGATCAAAGAGTGTATTCAGCACACTCTTAATCCGTTAGGGGTGATGGTGGTTATTGAGGCGGAGCATTTATGTATGCAGATGCGAGGGGTACAAAAAGAGCACGCCATCACCACGACTTCCGATTTTACGGGAGCTTTCAACCGTCCTGAGACACGGGAGGAGTTCTTGAAACTGATAGGGAAATAATCCCGTTACCGATTCATCACTAAGATCTTAACCAGTCCGTGCTTCCCGTCGGGAGCATTGCAGAGTGCGGTGTAGATGCCCGAAGCGACACGGCTTCCGGCACTATTGCGCAGATCCCAAACGGCGATCCCGCCATTACTTGTTGTCTTACAAACGAGTTGACCGGCTTGGTCGATGATGTTCACGTCGGTTTGGTCCATCAAGCCCGTGATGGTTACTACGCCATCGTAGTTAGGACGAATCGGATTGGGGTAGGCTAAGATGTTCGCATAAGTCTCAAAAGGCTCCGATGCGTCACTGCGGAAACTAACCAATCCGGCAGCGGTGCCAATAAACACTTCGCCCGAAGTGGGGTGAATAGCAATGGAGGTGATATTATTCGATAGCAATGCCGAGTTTTCTACGGTGAAATGGTGAATCGTTGTCATCCCGTCTTCGGATACCAGATACACGCCGGAGTTCTCCGTTCCTAACCATTTGCGATTACCGCCATCTACGGCGATAGTGGTCACGTTGTCGTTGGCTAACAGGTAATCGGCTAATCCTGTTCCGTCGTTGCGAGGGATGATAATCCGTTTGCACGCATTGGAACTGAAAAAGTCCGTTTCGGCAGGAATAATAAACACTCCTCCTTGCATAGCGACCCAAAAATCTCCATTATGGTCTTGTGCCAATTCGTTGAGTCGGATTAACGTGAAGATCTCGTTGTTTTGGTCTAACATCTCGTTACGGAAGACGTAGCGGTCATCGCTTCCTTTCATCGGAGTGCCGTTGTCGTTGATAAGACAGATACCCACTGAACCACGTTGGTTGATGAACCATTTATATTGGCTGTTACGAGAGTCAATCCAGATACCTTTAATGGTATTTGAGGTGATACGTTGCCCTTTGTAGGAGAAGTTATATCCGGCCCATTGCCCCGTTGCTATATTCATTACGTTGATGGTATAAGGTCTGTTTTCGGGTTGGAGTATCCACAGATATCCATTATCCATCGTGGCGGCATCGGTCCTGACATAATTGAGATTGTTTTCAATAAGGGATAGTAACGAACAGTTAGGCGAGCCTTCTGTATGTTGTTTGTATATTTGGTTGTTTCGATATTCCAATACGCCGTATCCATAAGAGGACATATAGAAATGACTATCGTCGTTAGGATCTACAGCGATGGCAACTAAGTCGGTTGGACGAATGTTTAACACTTGTCGGGTGTGTTTGTCGGTTTCGTAACCCCATTCGCCATCTTTGTAAAAAGCAAACGTCGTGCTCACATCGCCTTGTGCTGACCATCGGGTACCGGGGCAGATAAACAGTTTCTTTCCGGCAAACTGCAAGTGATAGATATCGTTTCTCACCGGACCGCTGGGGATATAGTGGTTCAGCATCGTTTGATCCGTTTTTCTCCAGTCAATCAGTCCTAACTCTTCTCCCGCTAACCAATAGTGTTGCGTCTTGGTATCAAATGCTCCGGTTGCGACAGCAGAGGCAGTATAGATGGAATCTAACTGTCCGTCTTGCATCTCGAAAAGATGGAGAGAATCATGTTCGGTTAAGAAGAACTTATTACCTTGGGATTTGAGTCGAGAAAAGGTGTTCGGTCGGGAGGAATGCCTTTGCCATTGACCATGATTACGCTTGTAGAGTTTGTTTTGATCCAGCACCCAAAGGTCGTCTTGATAGCTCACAAGCCATGTTGGGTTGACTAATTGGGTGGGTTCGATGGCCCAGTTCTTATAGTTGATGAGTTGGTCTTTAAGGCTGCCTTTGTACAAGTCGGTTCCGCTTAAAGCAAAAAGGGTGTCGTTAGCAATGGTCAGTTCGGTGACGGATACCGAGGAGGCGTCCGGACCGATATAGTAGGTGTCTGCCACCTCTTTTTTCTTGAGGTTGAGTTCGATAATACCAAAGTTAGTACCTATATATGCGGTTTGGTTATGTACATAAACGGTTTGAACTTGAATCGTGGTGGAGGATTGGAAGAGGTCTTGGATATCCTCTACGTTTCCGTTGGAAGAGATGATATCAATCACGTTATTGTCGTATACAACGAGTACGGCATCTTGCGTTTTCACATATTCGATTCGCGTGATCTCTCCTCCGTGCAAACCTTTGGCTTTATTCCAGCGGGTGACACTTCCGTCGCGTTTGTCCACAGAAAAGAGGGCGGTCCCTGCCAATTCATAAACATGATCTTGGGTGATGACTATATCCGTAGGATTGAAATAGGAAGCAAAGGTCTCCCACTGGAGCATCGCTCCCTCATCGACAGGCTGTGTGTCATCGCTTGCCAACGTGGGCAACCAACAACAAAGACCTAATAGCCAGAAGAGTTTTTTCATAATTGTTCTTGTAAAAGGTTATATAATGCTTGCACGGCTCGTGCGCGGTGGCTGATCCTGTTCTTGACTTGGGCGGGTAACTGAGCAAATGTTTGGTCATAGCTTTCCGGAATAAATAGCGGATCGTACCCAAAACCGCCTTCGCCGCTTTCGGCAGTGGCTATGATGCCATTCACGATGCCTTCCACTTGTTGCTCTTTGTTTTTTCTGATGAGGGTGATGACCGTCCTAAAACGCGCTTGACGATCCGTCTTGTCGGCTAACTCTCGCAGCGCTTTGGCTCGGTTATTACTATCTACCGCAGGCTCGCCTGCCCATCGGGCTGTGCGCACTCCGGGTTGGTTGCCTAATGCGCGAATCTCCAAACCCGTGTCGTCCGAGAACACCCCGTCTACCTCTATCTCGGGGTGATGGGTGAGGTAGGCGACCACTGCACGAGCTTTGATCAGCGAGTTCTCTTCTAACGTGGCACCCGTCTCCTCTATCTCACTCTCAAAGCCAATATCCCGAAGACTAATCACTTCGTGACCCGTTAGAATAGCCCTTACTTCGTCTAACTTATGCTTATTATTACTCGCAAATACCAGTTTCATCAATCTTCATACTCTCGGTTTGATGTCGAGTTTCACGGGTTTAATCATGTTTTCGGGACTGAGGATAGTGTCTAACTCCTCTTTGGTCAGCACGCCGTGCTCTAAGACGAGGTCATAAACCGGTTTGCCTGTGGCTAAAGCCTCTTTGGCAATCTTGGTGGAGTTCTTATAGCCGATGATGGGGTTGAGAGCAGTTACAATACCGATCGAACCTTTGATATAATTGCGGCAGTTCTCGGCATCCGCTTTGATTCCTTCCACGCAGTATTTGCGGAGCACATCAAAACCGTTGATCATAATTTCAATACTCTCAAAGCAGCATTGTGCCATGGTCGGTTCCATCGCATTGAGTTCCATCTGAGCGGCTTCGTTACAAAGAGCTACGCATAGATCGTTACCAATCACTTTGTAAGAGATTTGATTCATCACTTCGGGAATGACGGGGTTTACTTTTCCGGGCATGATAGAGCTTCCCGGTTGGCGAGCGGGCAGGTCTAACTCGTGCAATCCGCATTTCGGTCCCGAACCAAGCAGACGAAGGTCGTTACTGATCTTATTCATCTTCGTAGCAATGCGACGCAGTACGCTCGAATAGCCCACCATACAACTGGTATCACTGGTGGCAGCCACTAAGTCATTGGCTTTCTTAATATTCCAGCCTGTAATCTTAGCAATCGCTTCGGTGCATTTCTCCGCATAACCCGGTTGCGAGCAGATACCCGTACCGATAGCCGTGGCACCCATATTGATGGTTAGGAACTCCTCGGCAGCATAATCCAAATGAGCGACTTCGTCCTTTAGAATAGAAGCGAACGCCCCGAAGGTCTGACCTAAACTCATTGGAACAGCGTCTTCTAATTGCGTACGACCCATCTTGAGGATTGGTGCAAACTCTTGTGCTTTCGCCTCGAAAGCCGCGATCAGTGCCTCAAAGTGTTTCTTATACTCCAAGTGCATTGCATAAAGTCCCAAATGGATAGCGGTGGGGTAGGCATCGTTCGTGGATTGGCTGCCGTTCACGTGGTCGTTAGGGCTGATGATTTTATACTCGCCCGGCTCGTGTCCCATAATCTGTAACGCGCGGTTGGCGATGACTTCGTTCGCGTTCATGTTTGTGGTAGTACCGGCTCCGCCTTGAATCATATCTACTGGGAACTGGTCGTGCCATTGACCTTGCAGGATCTCTTCGCAAGCTTGCTTAATAGCTTCGAACTGTTCCTTCGTCAGCAGGCCAAGGTCGTAGTTCGCCATCGCTGCACCTAACTTGGTATAAGCCAAACCGTTGATAAACGTAGGATAGTCCTTTAACTTAAACTTACTAATAGGGAAGTTCTCTATTCCGCGAGCCGTTTGTACTCCGTATAAGGCTTCTGCCGGAATCTCCAACTCTCCAATCAAATCACTTTCTTTTCTCGTTTTCATGATTATAATGTGTTATATTCAATAATTCCATTTGAGGGTACAAAATTACATAATTTTCTGCATATATGCAAATCTTTTACCACATATATTTGTTTTTTATCCCTTAAATCGTCATTTTTGTCCCAATTGGAGTGCCTCTATACCATATTTTTGTATATATAGCAGAAAAACACTACCTTTGCACCGTCGTAAAAATATTTTAGGTTATGCAACACTATTTATCGCTTATTCAGAACACGATGCGTTCCAATTGGGACCGAGTAGCTATTACGGATTTTGGGGGTACGGTCGAATATACCCATGGGCAGTTGGCGGAGAAAGTAGCTTCTCTTACTATCTTGTTTGAAAAAATAGGTATTCAGCCGGGAGATAAGATTGCTATTTGCGGTCGTAACTGCTGTAACTGGGGAGTAGCGTATCTGGCTATCGCGGCTTATCGTTGTATTGCGGTGAGTATCTTGCCGGAGTTCACCAGCGAGAGTATCCACGATTTTGTCAATCACTCCGAAGCCAAATGTGTCTTCGTGGGTCCTTGGGTAAGGGGGCGAATCGATCTCGAAAAAATGCCCGACGTAGAAGCGTTTATTGCAATCGAAGATTTTTCGGTTATGAGCAGTAAAATGCCGATTTCATCGGAAGAAATAGCGGTTATCTATACGCAGCGTTATCCGAAAGGGTTGACTCCTAAGGATTGGGTGTTACCTACGGACAACATGGAGGATCTTGCGCTCATCAATTACACTTCGGGTTCGACCGGTTCGCCCAAGGGGGTGATGGTCACCAACCGCAATCTGAGTAATAATGTCACTTACGGTTTGGCGAATATCCCGAATGGTCCCGACAAGACCTTAGTGTCGATGTTACCGCTGGCGCACATGTTCGGTCTGATGTTCGAGTTTCTTTATCAACTCGCAGGCGGAACGCACGTATATTTTATTACGAAGAGTATCACGCCGGCACTGTTGTTAGAGGCGTTCAAGCAGGTGCATCCGTATATGATCTTGACGGTACCATTGGTGATAGAGAAGATCTTTAAGAAGAATATCTTCCCGCAAATCAGGAAACCGCTTATTCAGATCTTGTGGTATCTGCCTCTTGTGGGTAGGCAGATCCGTCGTCGCGTTTACGATACGCTGATGCAGACTTTTGGTGGGAAGTTAGAGGTGCTCATTATCGGAGGTGCGGCTTTCAGTAAAGAGGTAGAGCGGTGCCTCAAACAGATACGTTTCCCTTATACCTGTGGTTATGGAATGACCGAATGCGCTCCGCTCGTTTGTTATGCGCCTTGGAAAGAGTTTGCTTTTGGTTCTTGCGGTCGCGTCATTGACAACACGGAGATGCGTGTGGAGAGTGCTCATCCTACTTATGAGCCCGGAGAGTTGTTGGTGCGTGGAGAAGGGGTGATGCGTGGGTATTACAAGAACTTACAGGCCACCGATAACGTGTTCACTGAGGATGGGTGGATGCGAACGGGAGATATCGGTATCATTGACCGCCGAGGCAATGTGTTCTTGCGTGGACGCAGTAAAAACATGATCTTAGGTGCCAGTGGACAAAACATCTACCCCGAGGAGATTGAGGATAAACTCAATAGTTTAGAAGGGGTGTCCGAGTCGGTAGTCGTAGAGCGCGATGGGAAACTGATTGGTTTAGTCTTCCCCGAGAACTATGCGGAGGATAAGTTAGAAGAGTTGCGGGCATTGATGGAGAAGAACTTACAGAAACTCAATGGGTTGCTCCCGAATTTCTCGAAAGTAAGTAATCTGGAGATTGTGAAGAAAGAGTTTGAAAAGACTCCCAAAAAATCCATCAAGCGTTTCCTTTATAAGTAAACGAGTATCTTTTATCTCTCACAGAACTCGCAGAAATTTTTATCTCTCACAGATTTCACAGATTTCTCAGATTGTTATTTATTATTTTTTTAGTTCTTTTTTCGTTAGTTGTGAGTAAACTCCCTCTACCAAAAAGAAAGAACTAAAAAGACGGTACTCCTTCGTCGCACCTCGTGTTGTTTGCACAACACAATAATAAATTATTCAAGGATTATTCCGCAGATGGGAGGGTACTTGATTTTCAATTAGATTTTTTTTGAGATTTTCAGTTAGATTTCTTATCTCACTTTGTTCGAACGATTATTTCTGAGGACGAAGTCCGCACGGCTCTGCCGATCGACTGAATGAAATGAAGAAGAAATGAAAAAAAGTCGTCCAAAAGATTTTTGCGTCTACTTTCGTAAAGATTTTTTTCGCGTCGCGTATTCTCGTTAGTAAATACTTGTCGCTACGCTATTAAAATCTATCGTTAGGGACTTAGAAAAAATCACTTTATCACTTTTCTTTATTTCGCCTATCGGCTCAAAAATCCTATAAAAATCTTTTAAAAAATCTTTACTAAAAATCATCTGTGTAATTTCTCCTCAATAATTTATTATTACAACGCACTTTGTGCGGTGTGGAAGGTGAACTGTAAGTGAGCCTTCCTTTTACTTTTTAGTTTTTGTTAGGTTATGGGAGCTCGCTCACGATAACATAACGAAAATAAAAAGAAATAATAAATTAAAGACCATCCGTGAAAAAATCGTTCGAGGCTATGCCGAGATAAGAAATCTGTGGAATCTGTGAGAGATCACATCCCCTTCGCCAACTCTAGCAGATACGCTTTGGCGGCATCGTGCTCATTGGGGATGATGCCTTCGAGGATGGCATCTTTGATTTTGCTTTTGAGCTCACCCACCAGCGAGCACGGTTCCAAGTGCAGTAGTTCCATTATCTCCAACCCATCTACGGGCGGTTGGAAATTACGGATACGGTCACGCTCCTCCAACTCCACCATTTTCTGTCGAACGAGTTCGTAGTTCTTGTGGTATCGTTGCACTTTCTCCTCATTACGGGAAGTGATATCCGCGTCGCAAAGCAGCATCAAGTCGTCAATATCATCGCCAGCCTCAAACAGCAGCCGTCTTACGGCAGAGTCGGTGACGATATCCTCGATGAGGTTGATGGGGCGCATGTGCAAATCCACGAGTTTCTTCACATAGTCCATCTTCTCGTTCTGTGGCAGTTTCATCTTCTTAAAGATAGACGGAATCATCTTCGCTCCTAAGTAGTTATGGTTTCTAAAGGTCCAACCGCCTTGCGGATCCCACGCTTTAGAACGAGGTTTGCCGATATCGTGTAACAATGCCGCCCACCGTAGCCATAGGTTATCCGTCTGTTGGGCAATGTTATCGAGCACCTTAAGGCTGTGCAGGAAGATATCTTTGTGTCCCCGTCCCTCTTTGGTTTCTATACCTTTGAGCGCAGCTACCTCCGGAAAGATAAGCGGAAGCAAGCCGGTCTGATCTAATAATTTCCAACCAATAGAAGGTTGGGGGGAGAGCATGATCTTATTCAGTTCGTCGTTGATGCGCTCCTTGGTGATAATCTCAATACGCTCTTTATTGCGTACGATGGCATCAAAGGTCGTGATGTTAAGTTGAAAATTCAGTTGCGCAGCAAATCGTATGGCACGCATCATCCGTAACGGGTCGTCGGAGAAAGTGATATCGGGGTCGAGTGGGGTACGGATAATTCCTGCGTTCAAGTCTTGAATACCGTGGAAGGGGTCTAACAACTCTCCGTAGTGGTCTTTGTTTAGACAAATAGCGAGGGCGTTGATGGTGAAGTCCCTGCGGTTTTGGTCTTCCTCTAAGGTGCCGTCTTCTACAATTGGATTTCTACTGTCTCGATGATAACTCTCTTTGCGAGCACCCACAAACTCCAGCTCGATGTCGTGTTTCTTGACTTGGGCAGTGCCATACGTCTTGAAAACACTTAAGTGCGCTCCTTTGCCCAATCGTTCTGCCACTTTCTCGGCGAGTTCGATGCCGCGACCGACAGCCACAATGTCGATGTCCTTGCTCTCGCGATGCAAAAACAAATCGCGAACCCAACCGCCAATCACGTAGCACTCGAGTCCTAACTTATCCGCCTCTTCGCCAATCAGGTGCAGCGTCTTACTCTCTATTTGCTCAAAATCAATTTTCAACTCTAAACTCTAAACTTTAAACTACTCTAAACTCTACATTAACTCGCTGTCTTACAGCGATTTACCCCCCCCCCAATTAGCTTTCCATTCACTGGGCAAACAACCTTTGATATCTTCAAACACGCGCCTAAAAGTTTTAGGACTATTGAACCCACTGAGCAGAGCGATATCGTTGAGGTTGGTTTTTTGTTTTTCCATCAGTTGGCAGGCATATTCAATACGCAGCGTATTGATGAAGGTGTAGAAGTTCGTGTTCTGATAATGGAAGTACTGCCCGAGATAAGTCCTATTGGTGTTTAACATCAAAGCCATCTCATGGCTATTGAAGTTTGGTTTTAGATAGAACGGCTCATTGGCAAGAGCTTTCTTCAATTCCTTGCCGATGTTCTCAATACGCCGTTTGGAATAATCATCTAAGTTCTCAAACTCTGCTGCTAAGGATTCCTCAATGGAGAGTTCCTCCACATCGCCCTCAAGGTTATCTACACTCCAAACCAACGTCAGCGTACAACCAATATTGAGGATGATGTGAATGATAAGCAGAATAAAGTTCCCTTCGTATATGCCAAGCAGCATTCCTCCAACCATTGTGGTGATAAATAGAGCAAAAGGCCACCAAAAACGCCATAGCAGTCGGTTCTCGATGTTGGAGTGTTGTTCCAAAATACGTTTTTCGTAGTTGATAACCCTTCGGATATAGAGGACGCACATGATACTCATATACGCAACCCAAAACGAGATCGAACTCCAGTATAACGATTCGGTAGGATGGATACGGAATATGATATAAACTACGGTCGGTGCTATCACCGGAATGAGGATGTTGACAATCTGTTCTTTCCTCACTTTCTCCACCAGATTAAAGATAAACAGGAAGAAAAACGGGAAACACACAATCATATACAGCAGCGCATCCTGTTTGATATACAGTCCCCATAAATCCGAGTTCTTATGTCCCCACTCGGGCAAATAAGCAACCAGTCGGCTGGAGTGAATGTATAGAAGTCCTAAGGCTATCAATATCCAACCACCCAATTTGCGAACGGGGAGATTCGTCTTAAAGTCGGGCTTCTTCATCGGGTGCTCGGTGCGAATGAGATAGATGCCACAAAAGAAAAACGTGGCAAGCATCATCCCCATCACAACGGCATAGATGGCTATAATTGTAAATGATTCCGGCATAATCAATTTGTGTTAGTTTTTTCTTTCTCGAAAAATAGTCTGCAAAGTTACGCATTTTTTTTCGTTTTCGCAAGAAAAAAATGTATAAATACACAAATTCCAAAAGATTATAGCCGTTTTTTGGCAAAAAATTTGCCTATCTCTATAAATTTTCGTACTTTTGCATACTTTTTCATGGAACTATGAAGATTCTCGTCGCACCACTCAATTGGGGATTAGGTCACGCCTCCCGTTGTGTTCCTCTCATTGCTCGTTTCTGTCGTGAGGGACACGAAGTCGTTATCGGGGGTGATGGGGATGCTTTAATCTATCTCCAACAACATTTCCCACAATTAAGGTCGATTGAGTTAGCGCATTTGAACTTACGGTATAGCGCAGGCAAGAGACAGGTGCTGGCGATGATGGTGGCGATTCCTAAACTGATACGATTCTCTATTCGCGACCACCGCTTGCTGGGGCGTCTTCAAAAAACCGAGCATTTTGACCTCATCGTTTCCGATAACCGCTTCGGACTATATCTTACCCCGACTCCTCTACACACTCAACTCTCAACTACTCTACACTCTACACTCTCAACTCTACACTGTATTTACATCACTCATCAATTACACATCATGCTCCCTCGCCCTTACAAGTGGCTTGAACCGTTTGTTTCGCGCCTACACGCGTATATATATAAAAGGTATAGTGAGGTTTGGGTTCCCGACACTCCCGACCACCGCCTCAGTGGCGAATTATCTCAATTATCAATACATCATTCAGCAAAGCGGTTCAATACATCAATCAAATATATCGGTCCCCTCTCCCGCTTTACAGACACCCTACCCCTCTACTCCTCTACTCCTCTACTCCCCTATAAAATCATCGCCTTGTTTAGCGGATTAGAGCCTCATCGCACGTTGTTCGAGCAAGAGGTCTTGAAACGATTTAAGGGGCGTGAGCAGGAGGTGCTGTTGGTGAATGGGAAATTAGACAAGCAACTCTCGGATAGTGAGTTGGCGTATTATTTGACTCATGCTCAAACGATTATCTGTCGCAGTGGTTATTCGACGATTATGGATTTAGATGCTTTGGGAGTGTTGGATAAAGCGGAGTTGATTCCCACTCCCGGTCAACCTGAACAAGAATATTTAGCAAAAAAATTTGCATATATGAAAAAAAAGTAGTAATTTTGCACTCGCATTCATGACTTTTATTGCAATTATATTAGTTTTATTGCCGCTTTTGGTTTTTATCCTTTTCCGACTACAGGACTCTCATCGTGGGGTGGCGTTGGTGTCTGAAGACGATTTTGAACTCGCACGGTTTGTCGATACGCACCATCGTTGGGTAGCGTTTTGGATCTTACTACCAGGGTGGTTATTAGCGGCAGTTGTGGCGATTGACCATTTGCATTATTTCTATGCGTGGGGGTATTACAGTCCTATTTTTCATGTAGAGTACGATCTTCCCGAAAGTGGTGAGGTTACGCTTTATCTCTCGTGGTTGTATCTGGCATTAGGTACGTTGTGGATGATTCATAATTTTATTCGCATTGCCGCTATCAACCGCGCTTTGGATAAACTCAAAGAAGAATCCCAAAAGAAATAGGAAAAGGCGGTTTACCTTTGTTGGTAAATCGCCTTTGTTATGCGTAGGGCTATGCGTCCTAAAATCAGTAATAAGAGGATGAAGAAGCCCCAAGTGCAATCTTTGTAGAACCGTGGAATCGGTTTGGGCGGGGATGGCACTTCGGTTGTGTGCCAACGTTCGACGATAAGGGTATCTACCCTCACTTTCTGTGGAATCTGTAGAGGTCGAGCCGAAGAACACCTCTGGGCTTGCGAGGCAAGACCATCGTGTTGAGGCTTGACCGTAATCGCACCCCCGCAGGTGGGGGCAGAATCCGTGAAATCAGCGGAATCTGTGAGAGACAGAATAATCCCGGGATGGTAGGTCACACTCACGGAGTCACGAACAACGAGGGGCACCATGCACTGCTGTGTCTTACAGCTCGTAATCAGGGCGAGAATCGCAAACATCAAGATAAATCGTTTCATGACTTGGAAATTCACTTTCACTTTCACTTTCACTTTCACTTTCTCTCAGCCTATCAACGAGCGCATCTTCGATGGCTCGTGAGGGCACGAGGATGCAGCCTGCGGAGTGTTGGGGTTTGGTACCGACGTGGAAGCGGATGCCGGTGCGGTTGGGGACGCGTTCCACGATAGGGAGAAGACGCTTGAAGCGTGGGGACTGAGTGACGGCAACGGTGTACCATAAGGCAGGGATCTGAACGCCTACCCTCTCGAGGGTGTCGCAGAAGTATGTGCCGTCGATGTATAGTTTGCCACGAAGGGCTGTGCCATTAGGCGCTTGGCGTTGTAATCTTAATAACATAAAATCATTTACAATTTGACTATTTACAATTTACCATTTATTTTATCATTTGACTATTTTTATCTCTCACAGATTTTCAGTAAAGATTATTATTTAGATTTTTAGTAGGATTTCTGAGGACGTTAGTCCGAAATCCCAAAAAAGATATCGTCAACTGATTTTTGAACCAATTTTTAGTTTTGATTTTCTTTGATAGTTTGAACTCGCTTATCTTACGCCGAAATCTTTACTCAAAATCCATTCTAAAATCATTTTAGCACTTTCCATATTTTATTCGCCTGTCGGCGAGAAATCTAACTAAAAATCTATACAAACATCTAACAAAAACCCTACTCCTCTACCCCTCTACTCCCCTACTCCCATTCCCCCTTTAGGGGGTTAGGGGGCTTACTTATAGCGATAATGGTAGTCGATGCCGAGGAGGCTGCCGGCGAAGGTGAGGGTTTCGCCATAGGCGACGAGGACGGAGGAGTGGATCTCGCCCACAGGCGGAGCATGGAAGGCGAGGAATAGCAGCAGGATTCCTGCTAAGCATAGTCCTGCTGCTATCGATAACTGAATGACGTTCTTATTCATA
>JAZQOG010000036.1:0-71208 GCA_045627765.1 Paludibacteraceae bacterium
GGTATCATTTGCTAACGTTCGCAATACGGTATGATTATCAATGATAGTTTGTTGTCCTGCTCCAATAGCCGGATGTGCTTTTCGTAGATGGCATAACCGACTATAAATCTCTTGCAGTCTCTGACCTGTAGCCTGTTGCCAATTCATATCTGAACGGAAGGCTTGAGCGGCATCAACATTATAACGAGCATCGGACATAGGGCGATTAGTCTCGTCGCCATAGAAAATCTGTACCGCTCCGGGAGCAAGCAAGAAAGTAATAGCACAGCGGTCCATGTGTGCCATATCGGCATCTCGGAAATAAGCGTTATTAAGATAAGAGAAGGGATACCATTCGTGTCCCTGTTCGCGCCATTGGTTCATTGAATCAGCATAGGCTTGCCATACAGGAATGATAGTCGATAGATTCCCGTCTTTAGGGAACATCATATTTACCATAGATTTGAAGCCCACAGCTTCGTATTCGGGAAGGCGAGTGATATATGCATCCTCGTGGTCTCCAGTAAAATAAATATCGTCTTTCCATTGAGACGCAGGGTCTTGAGGGTGGTTTTTACGCCAACATTGTAACGCAGCGTTGGTTGTCTCGTAAAGTTGCTGCCAACGTTCGGGATGGACATACTCTACCACGTCACAACGATAGCCGTCAATACCAAACTCTTCTACCCAAGCAGCTATCCATCGAATAACATACTCCGTTGGGGCGAGTTGTGCGTCTTTGCGTAATGTCACCATCTTTGACCATGTATATTTCTCTTGTCGTTTGTCGCCTATTGCCTGTTGCCATTTGTCTTTCCAAAATAAAGGAAGAGAGACCGGTGCTTCTTTTTCGGTGAGAACATCGGGAAGACCATAAATAGTGGTTGCCAATCGAGGATCAGGCAAGGCTGCCAATTCGTCTTCTGAGAGTGGGCGACGCAACCACTCGTCTGTGAACCAACGAGACCAGTTATAGGCATTTGTCAAGGTATCGAAATACTCCTGCCCCCTATCAGGTCTCCATTGCTCATCAATCGTGTTGCCATTGCTATAAAAAGCATTATAGTCGGAAAAAGTAGGATAACCCACATCATTGATATTCGCTCCCATCATCACGCGTATACCTTGTGCATGCAGGGCGTCAATGACCTTGTGCAGTTCTTCTACTGTGCCGTAATTAGCGTCAGTTTGGGTATAGTCAAGCGGATAGTAACCGTGATAACCGTAGTGCGGAAAATCATTGACAACGCCGCTTCCCGTCGTCCAACCATGTATCTGCTCATAAGGGTCGGTAAGCCAAACGACATCAACGCCTAAATCCGTAAAGTATCCATCTTGGATTTTTTGGTATAGTCCTGCCCAATCGCCTCCGTGGAAAGTAGAAGCATTGAGGCGTTCAGAACCATAATCGGTGGCACGACCATAGGAGTTATCGTTAGTAGTGTCGCCATTATAAAAACGGTCGGTTAAAAGGAAATAGACAGTTGCTTTATCCCAACTAAAACCATCGGAATTAGACTGCTTTCCACAACTGACAAGCAAAACTAAAGGTAATAGTAATAGAATCTTTTTCATCATAGTTACATCTTGTGAGCGATGGGCAAGTTCGTCTGCCGGACGGTATCTCAATTTCAGTGCAAAGGTACAACTTTTTTCTGATATTTGCAAATAATTCTGTATTTTTCATAAAATATTTGCATATATGCAAAATATTTCGTACCTTCGAGGGCACCGACCTCGCTGCGCTCGCCCACCTCGAATGTACATGCCTCGTCTTTATTAATATGAGCAAGTCTTTGGGCTCAACGGCTAACGCCTTCTAATTTCTTTTGTTCTATATTTTCGTGAGCGAGCTCCCAAAATATATCTCAAAAGTACTATTATTTGATTAAAAATCAAATTTTGAGCCCAAAATATTTGCTCATACCAAATTTTTGTTGTATATTTGCAGCGTGAATCGTGCATGTGCGGATAGGCGCACGTGACGAGATGGTTAAAATTATTATATTATGATACTGGATAGATTAGAAAATGCAGGGCGTTATTTTGAGGTCGTTCCTCGTTTTGACCAAGTGATGAATTGGCTTGCAAAAACGGACGTAAAATCCCTTCCCGCAGGCACCGAAGTATTAGAAAAAGGTAAACTACTTATCAAAGTCTTAGAGGTACACGGCAAATTAGAAGAAGACTGTTTGTTTGAAACGCACAACGACTTTATCGATATCCAAATCCCTATCACGGGAGCGGAGTCAATGGGCTGGAAAGCCAAAGAGACCTGCCGTAACATCGATAAAGAGTACGACGCGTCGATCGATATGGCTCTTTATCGCGAAAAAGCGACTGCTATGACGCAAGTACAACCCGGTGAGTTTATCGTCTTCTTCCCCGAAGATGCTCACCAGCCGGGTATCGCTGACCCCAAAGCAGATTACCGAAAATTGATTGTTAAAACGCGAGTTATATGTTAAAGATTGTTGCGAAGGATCCCTACCTACAGCCGTTTGAGTCGGCTATTCAGGGACGATACGATTATGCTCTTCGCAAAGAGCAAGAACTAACCGGAGGTACCCCTCTCAAAGATTGGGCGAACGGGTATATGTATTTTGGCCTCCATCGCACCGCCACCGGTTGGGTGCTGCGCGAGTGGGCTCCTAACGCCACCGCTATCTATGTCAAAGGCGACATGAACGGCTGGGCAAAAGATGAGTATTACCGCTTGCAACCCATCGGCAATGGCGTATGGGAAAAAGAGTGGCCGGCAGAAGCCCTACAACACGAACAACTCTACAAACTGTTGGTAGAGTGGAACGGCGGTTGGGGCGAACGTATCCCTTCCTACGCCACCCGCGTAGTGCAAGACGAACAAACGAAGATCTTCTCGGCGCAAGTATGGTGCTCGGAACAAGGAACAAAGACAAAGGACAAAGGACAAAAGAAACGTCCGACGATTAAGTGGCAGGCGGGGAAGGATAAACCGCTGTTTATCTACGAGTGCCATATCGGAATGTCGGGCGAGGAAGAGAGAGTGAACTCGTACGAGCAGTTCCGTCAAGAAGTGCTGCCTCGCGTAGAGAAATTAGGGTACAACTGCTTGCAGATTATGGCTATCCAAGAACATCCCTACTACGGTAGTTTTGGTTACCACGTAAGTAATTTCTTTGCTGCCAGTTCGCGTTTCGGTACCCCCGAGGAACTGAAAGCACTCATTGACGATGCCCATAGCCGGAACATTGCCGTCATCATGGATATCGTTCACTCGCATGCCGTGAAGAACGAACGCGAGGGATTAGGGAACTTTGATGGTACGCCCTACCAATATTTCCACGGAGGCTGGCGTCGTGAGCACCCGGCATGGGATAGTTTATGTTTCGACTACGCCAAACCGCAAGTGATGCACTTCTTGCTGTCGAACTGTAAGTTCTGGATGGACGAGTACGGTTTCGACGGGTTCCGTTTCGATGGTGTGACCTCGATGATGTACCTCAGCCATGGTCTGGGAGAAGACTTCAATGGCTATGGCAGTTACTATACACCGAATGCCGATGGCGATGCGATCTGTTATCTAACGTTGGCGAATAAACTGATTCACGAAGTTAAGAAAAACGCTATCACCATTGCCGAAGATATGTCCGGCATGCCGGGTCTGGCATGCCCCATCGCAGATGGAGGTATGGGCTTTGACTACCGCTTGGCGATGGGCATACCCGATTTCTGGATTAAGTATATCAAAGAGCAAAAAGACGAGGACTGGAAGGGCGGTCATATCCTGTACGAGATGACTAACCGCCGTCAAGATGAGAAGACCATCTCCTACGCAGAGAGCCATGACCAAGCCTTAGTAGGCGATAAGACGATTATCTTCCGCCTCATCGATGCGGATATGTATTGGCATTTCGAGCATGGACATTCGACCTATATGGTGGACCGCGGTATCGCACTCCATAAGATGATCCGTCTGATTACGGCCTCGACCATCAATGGTGGGTACCTTAACTTCATGGGCAATGAGTTTGGTCATCCCGAATGGATCGACTTTCCGCGCCAAGGCAATGGCTGGAGTTATAAGTACGCCCGTCGTCAGTGGAGTTTAGTGGACCATCCGAACTATTACTTTGCGGACTTAGACCGCTTTGACACTGCGATGGTTAGCCTCTTAGAGCAAAAACTCCAAATGGTGAAAGACGAGAATGGTATCCATCTGCCATGGGTTTATACGCTGTGGGATAATGAGGGCGACCAAGTGATCGCTTATCGTCGTGGAAACCTCATCTTCGTGTTTAACTGGAATGGCGTTAAGTCCTTCTCCGACTACGGAATCTTAGCCCCCGAAGGGAAATACAAGGTGGTGCTCAATACCGACGCCCAAGAGTTTGCCGGTTTTGGACTGTCAGACGATAGCGTCGAACACTTCACACAACCCGATAATTTATATAAGAAAGATAAAAAAGGCTGGTTAAAACTTTACCTACCTGCTCGTTCAGCGGTAGTCTTAGAAATGATGAATTGAACCGCCACATCGTGGCTAAATGATGAATTGATAATTTATAAATTTAAAGAATATGCGAGTTATTATTCAATCCAATTATGAATTGATGTCCGAATGGGCAGCCAATTATGTAGCCAAAAAAATCAATGAGTTTGGTCCGAAAGAGAGTCGTCCTTTCGTGTTAGGTCTTCCTACGGGAAGTAGTCCTTTAGGGATGTACCAACAACTGATTAAGCTCAATCAAGCCGGAAAAGTTAGTTTCCGCAATGTAGTCACGTTTAATATGGACGAATATGTGGGTATTCCCGAGGAGCACCCCGAGAGTTATCATAGTTTTATGTGGAATAACTTCTTCAGTCATATCGACATTCGCAAAGAGAATGTAAATATCCTCAATGGAAATGCCGCAGACTTAGATGCCGAGTGCGCTCGTTATGAGGCTAAGATTAAACAAATGGGAGGTATCAACCTGTTCTTAGGCGGTATCGGTCCGGATGGACATATCGCTTTCAACGAACCCGGGTCGTCTTTGACTTCGCGTACTCGTAAGAAAGAGTTGACCACCGACACGATCATCGCTAACAGTCGTTTCTTCAATAACGACGTGAACCTCGTACCTAAGACCGCTTTGACGGTAGGTGTGGGGACAGTGATGGATGCCCAAGAAGTGCTGATTCTTGTCAATGGTCACAACAAAGCCCGCGCGTTACTGCACGCTATCGAGAAACCTATTTCTCACATGTGGACGGTAAGTGCCTTGCAGATGCACCAACATGGTATCATCGTTTGCGACGAGGCTGCTTGCGACGAACTGAAAGTCGGCACATTCCGCTATTTCAAAGATATCGAAAAAAATAACTTATTATAATGTTACAAATTTATAATACACTGACAAGGCAAAAAGAGTATTTCCGTCCTTTGCACGAGGGACATGTGGGTATGTATGTATGCGGTCCTACCGTTTATGGGGATGCCCATTTGGGTCATGCTCGTCCTGCCATCACGTTTGATGTGCTCTATCGTTACCTTATGCAGTTAGGGTATAAGGTGCGCTATGTCCGTAATATCACCGACGTAGGCCACCTTGAGCACGATGCCGATGAGGGCGAGGATAAGATTGCTAAGAAAGCGCGTCTTGAACAACTCGAACCGATGGAGGTGGTGCAGTATTACACCAATCGTTATCACCACGATATGGAGGCACTGAACGTTCTGCCACCCAGTATCGAACCGCACGCCAGTGGACACATCATTGAACAGATCAACTTTGTTCAACAGATCCTCGACAAAGGCTACGCTTACGTAAGCGAGGGGAGTGTCTATATGGATGTGGAGAAATATGCGAAGGACTATCCGTACGGCAAACTCAGTGGTCGTAACTTAGAGCAGATTAAGACGGAGACACGCGAGTTGGACGGTCAAGCAGAGAAGAAACACAGTTACGACTTTGCCCTTTGGAAGAAAGCTTCTCCTGAACACATCATGCACTGGCCAAGTCCTTGGTCGGAAGGTTTCCCGGGTTGGCACATGGAGTGCTCTACGATGGGAACGAAATACTTAGGAGAGGAGTTCGATATCCATGGGGGTGGCATGGATCTTATGTTCCCTCATCACGAGGCAGAGATAGCGCAGTCGTGTGCCGCTTTAGGGCATGACTCGGTGCGCTACTGGATGCATAACAACATGATCACCATTGCGGGAAAGAAGATGGGTAAGAGTTATCATAACTTCATCACTTTGGAGCAGTTCTTCAAGGGCGAACACGAACTCTTGTCTAAACCCTTCTCGCCGATGACGATTCGTTTCTTTATCTTGATGGCGCATTACCGTTCGACAGTGGACTTCTCTTCGGCGGCTTTGGAGGCTGCGGAAAAAGGGTTAAGTCGAATGCAAGACGCCTATGCTCGTCTAATGAAACTGACAGCAGGAGCGACCACGACGGTGGATATAGCCGGTCTGCGAGAGCACTGCCAAGAGGCGATGGACGATGACCTCAATACGCCTATCGTACTCCAACACCTCTTTGATTCAGCCAAAGCGATTAACACCATCGCCGATGGGAAAGGTTCTATTACAGCGGCAGACTTAGACGAACTCAAAGCGGTTTGGAAGACGTATGCTATAGATGTGTTAGGACTGAGATTGGAAGGTTTAGAGGCAGATGGGCTGATAGGCGCGGCTGCAAGCAGCCTAAAGGCGGATGGGCAAGATGCCTATAAGAAAGCCGTTGACTTACTGCTCACCCTTCGTCTCGAAGCCAAACAGAACAAAGATTGGGCAACGAGTGATAAGATTCGCAATGAACTGACCGCCTTAGGATTCGCTATCAAGGATACAAAGGATGGTTTTGAGTGGTCCCTATAAGTGCGCAAAAGTAGGTACATAAAAATCCTAACGCTATTGTTATGCATCATCCTCTGTTACCCCAATCGGGTGTATGCGGAGGATGAGGATGATGTTACCAAATCGGTTCATCTGCGTACGGTGGTGGTTAAACCGAATCTTCCGACAAAGTATCAATATCGCCGCAAAGGGAATCCGGCTGTCACTTTCATGGAACAAGTGATTGCGCACAAGGACTCCCAAACGGTGAAGACCATGCCTTACTACACGACGAACGAGTATTCTCGTACAGCCTTCTCGCTCAACGATTTTAGACCGAACTTTGAGAAAGGTTTTTGGAAAGGGTACGGCTGCGTAAGCAAGTATATTGATACAACGAATGCGGCTCGTCCTTCGTTGACGGTGTCTATGCGCGAGAGCCTCTCGCATGAGTATTACCGGCGTGACCCGAAACAGGAAAAAACCGTCATTGAACGCAAACGCAAGTACGGTATCGAGGATATGTTCACTACCCAAGCGTTGAGCAACACGATGGATCAAGTGTTCAAACCCATCGACATCAATGACAATGATATCACCTTACTCTTCAACCGATTTGTGTCACCTTTGTCTTCCACTCTTGCTATCGCTTATTACCATTTCTATCTGCTCGATACCGTGGAGGTGGATGGAGATATCTGTCAAGAAGTGGCTTTTGTTCCCGTCAATGCAGAGAGTTATGCTTTTTCCGGCTCTCTTTTTGTCCTTGACGACGGGTCGTATAAGGTGAAAGCTTACACCCTTCGGTTGCCTCAACTGTTCACCGTTAATTTTGTGGACGAGGTAAAGATTGACCATACCTATCGACGCTTGTCTAACGGGTTATGGGCTAACGATAGAACGAATATCGTCACGGATTTCTTTGTTTTTAACCGAAAGAAAAACCTCACCGGACGGCATACGCATGTCTATAGGGACTATGACTTTGAACCGATTAATGATGAGGTTTTTGCTTTTTCGTTGGTCTCCGATTCCGTAGGACGAAAAGACACACTCACTTTCAACCAGCGGATGGCTTTGTGGGACTCCATTCGTCCCGAACCCTTATCGAAACATGAGATTGCTATTCTTGATTTGTTGGAAGAGTGCAAACGCCTACCGCGGTTTAACTCGTTGATTATGTTCTGCGACGCCATCAGTAGCCGGTATGTCGCCACCACTCCTTCCTACCGTTGGGGCGAGTCGAAATGGGATTTTGGTCCGATCTATAATATGTTCTCTTGGAATATCCTCGAGGGTTTTCGTTTCCGTTTAGGGGGAATGACGACCGCCAGAGCTAATCCGCATCTGTTCTTCAAAGGCTATGTTGCGTTTAGTACCAAGGACTTGTTGCCCAAAGGAAATGCAACGATTATCTATTCGTTTAACAAAAAGAAATACCAGCCCTTTGAACCTTGGCGACATTATATATCCGTGATGGGGCAGTATGACGTAGAAGAAACCGGCGCAGCCGAAGGGTGGCTCGGGCGTGATAATATCTTTCGATCGGTTCCGCTGATGAAACCTAAGATGAGGAATTACGAATATGTAGCTCGCGCGAGGTTGGAATATATGAAAGAATGGCCGACTCATTTCTCTGTTCGGGCTCGTTTCGACTTTGAGAACAATAAAGCGGCAGGTTCATTGCATTACGACCGTGTGACGGCTTATCAAAATGGACAAATAGTTGCCACTCAACGCATGGATGCCTATAATAATTACGAAGGGGAAGTGGAGTTACTCTATATGCCCGGCGGCTCTTTTCCGGTTAGCCGAGAAGGTGTAGATACCCGATTTACCTTAGAGAAAGACGGACCGGTGGTGAGTTTGACACATCAGATGGGCTTCTTAGATGACCGCCAATCGGGTGGGGAAGGGTTCTATTATAACCACACTAAGATCGGCGTCGCCAAACGATTCTGGTTTTCGTCTTTTGGACATCTTGACACACGCTTACAAGTCGGATATATCTGGAACCAAGTGCCGTTTATGAAACTCTATTCTCCTGCAACGTCTTCTATTTTCATTCTCAATGACAATGGGCTTAATGCTATGCAGCCGATGGAGTTTATGATGGACCGTTATATAGACTGGTCGATGACTTATTACTTCAAGGGATGGATATTCAATCGTATTCCGGGCATCAATCGCTTGCAACTGAGAGGACTTGTCTCCTTCTCCGGCGTATATGGCTACTTGGGTAAACGTAATAACCCCTATCTGGAAGGAAATGAAGGGTTGTATCAGTTCTCGGACGCGTCTAAATGGACGGAAACGGGCGAGTATATCGAGGGTTATACCTCTTCGCCTATCGGCAAGTTGCCGTATATGGAACTCACCGTTGGATTGGAGAATATCTTCAAGGTAGTGCGTATCGATTATATACGTCGATTGACCTATAATGAATATACCTTACCGAGTGGAATGACCCGTAAGTATGGCGGTTGGGGTCGCAATGGCGTTAAAGTCTCTTTCCACTTCGAGTTCTAAAGGTAGCGTTTCAGTTGCTCATATACCCGACAGATTGGGAAGCCCATCACATTGAAATAGGAGCCTTCCATCTTCGTCACGCCGATATAGCCGATATACTCTTGCACGCCGTAGGCTCCTGCCTTATCTAAAGGACGGTAATGGGAGACATAATAGTCGATTTCCTCCTCTGTCAAAGTGCGGAAGGTCACATCCGTCTTATCCACAAACGATTCGTATTTGCCTTGATAAAGGAAGGTCACCCCCGTAAAGACTTGGTGGGTCTGTCCCGATAACTCGCGTAACATTTGTTTGGCTTGCTCGTCGTCATGGGGCTTGCCTAACATGTGGTCATCCACCCACACAATCGTATCGGCAGTGATAAGAAGGTCTTCCGCTTTCATCTGTGCCTCGTACGCGCGCGCTTTTGCGCGTGATATATATAAAGGTATGTCCCCTGCCTGTAACGAGGGGGGATAGGTCTCGTCGGCATCTATGCTGATAGCGGTAAAAGGAATATCTAACCCGGCCATCAGTTCGCGACGACGAGGCGACTGGGATCCTAAAATTATATTCATTACTACATCATTCTTTGGATGACAAACGAGAACAGCGTTCCCATAAACATGACGAACTTCATATAAAGCTGCGGAGCTTTGTAGTCAGACGGAATCTTCGCTCGCCATAGTAGCACCAAGACGCAAACGAGGGGGAGTAATACGACCAGTCCTAAATATCGGGTGGCAAGTGAGGTGAAGGAAGTGTCAAACGGCAGCAGTCCCCAATGGCAGTAGCACAAACCGGCTAAGGTCATTACGATAAGTGTCGTTACGATAATCTTCGCCTTGGTGTCTCCTAACACGACGGGTAGGGTGTGACACTCTAATTCCGCATCGCCGATCTCGTCTTGCATATCCTTGATGATCTCGCGTATCCAAGTGGTGATAAAAGCAAAGAGGGCAAACCCGCCTAACCACATCAATAGGCTGTGTGCTAAAGGGGTCTGGGAAACGATATCCCCAAACCGGTCGTATAACTTATGGGCATAACCGATGTTGGCAAACGCAATGATAAGGGGTGGACAAGCCGCTAAGAGGGCAATAATCAAGTTCCCTACAAGGAACTGACGCTTATAACCCGATGAGTAAAACCATAACAATCCGGGTGCGATACCAAACAGGATACCTAATGTCCAACTACGGCAGAGGATAGCCGCCACGATACCGGCAACCAAACCGATAGCCGATAGGCAGATACTTAGCCGAAAAGCCGTGTCTTTAGGGATGGTGCGCGTGACGATGACTTGGTCGGGACGATTGATGCGGTCAATCTTCACATCGAAATAGTCGTTAATCACATACCCTCCGGCAGCAATGAGAACGGTCGCCCCTATCAAAAGGGCTAAAAACCCATTACTCAAGATGACATCATATCGAATGGATAGGAGAACGGGAATGGCTACCCATTTCTCCATCGTCCATAACACGATAGCTAAGAACAGCAGGTTAGACCACCGTATGAGGTGTAGGATATCGCGTATCATTTGGCAGGCGTCAGTTTAAGGATTACACCCTTCCACGCGTCTAAACTGAGGTGAACAGGTTGGGTAGAGGTGAAGGATAGTTTTTTCCATTTGGTGCCGGTCAGCAAGTCCACGGCATTCGCTTTCTTCCACTCTTTTTGGCTGAGGTACTTGAAAGCGTCCTCGGGGATATTCACATCAATATCCACATATTTATCGTCAAAGTTCGTGGCGATGAGTAGGATGTCATCTCCTTTCTTACGAAGGAAAGCAAACTGTTCGTGTTTATTGAAATGTTCCGTTTGGGCATATTCGAGGTCGTACATCAATCCTTCGCGGATGGCTTGTTCATCCCTGGCTGCGGTTAGCAGTTTCTGATAGAACTCCCGAAGCTCTTTTTGTTCTTTGTTGAGGTTCTTGCCATCGAACTTACCATGGTTCGCCCATGCTTGTATGGATTTGACGCCCCAATAATCGAAGATGGTCGTGCGTCCGTCCATACCCGAATAACCTTCTACGTCCATTCCTGTCTCGCCTAACTCTTGTCCGGAATAGATGAGTAAGGGGTTACGGCCTAAGGTGGCGGCTACAATCATTGCCGGCTCGGCGCACATCCCTCGTCCACAGAAGAATCCACTGGCAATACGTTGCTCGTCGTGGTTCTCTAAGAAATAAAGCATGTGATCTTGAATGTCCGCTACCGACTGCCAGTGTTGGGTGATACCTTCTACTGCCCAGTTCTTACTGGTTACACCCCGCAGGTATTCGTACATACCGACTTTGTCGTATAGGTATTCAAAACCCGCAGATAGGTAGTCGCGATAGAGATAGGGGTTATAACACTCGGCTATGAATTGTACATCGGGATAGAAGGTGTGTACTTGGGGAATGACCCAACGCCAGAACTCCACGGGTACCATCTCTGCCATATCCACACGGAAAGCGTCAATGCCTTTGCGAGACCAGAAACGCAAGATGTCTAACATCTTTTTCCATGTGTCAGGAATGGGGTGGAACTGCTTTTCTCCGCCCCCTTGATAGAACACGCCATAATTGAGTTTAACGGTCTCGTACCAATCGTCACGACTGGGGTTGGCAGAGAAACAATCGTTTCCTGTCACTTTCGCAGGGAACTCTTCGTAACCTTGGATGTCAAAACTCGGAGCGAAACGTTGCCCCGGGATATAGTAGAAGTTATTTAGGGGTGAGAATGCCCATTCGGTATGGTCATTCTGTCCGAGGTCTTTTACGCCTTTCGGCTTGCAGAGGGACTTATATTCGCGTGCTACATGGTTGGGCACAAAGTCGATAATGACTTTTAGTCCCGCCTTATGCGTGCGGCGCACCAATGCTTCAAACTCGGCGATACGCTTTTCGGGATCGGTACTTAAGTCCGGATCGACATCATAATAATCGGTGATGGCATAGGGACTACCGGCCTTACCTTTGGTGATAGAGGGAGTGTTAAACTCCGCCGTAGCGTGACGGATAACACCCGTGTACCAAATATGCGTGACACCCAATTCTAAGATAGACTTGAGGGCTTTTGGGGTGATGCCGGCAAAGGTACCACATCCATTTTCCTCTTTGCTACCATTGTTTTTGCGTGTCTCGTTGTAGTTGGAAAACGTACGAGGTAGGAGTTGATAAATGATCGGTTTCATATATAATAATCTTCAATCTTCAATAAGCCCCATCGTATCGCTTGCAATCATCAATTCTTCATCGGTGGGGATGATAACGACTTTCACTTTACTGTCGGGGGTAGAGATGATCTTTTCTTCTCCGCGTATTTTGTTGTTTAGTTCTTTGTCAATCTTTACGCCAAGGAACTCTAATCCCTCGACTGCGCCTTCGCGCATGCTGGGTTGGTTCTCGCCCACACCGGCGGTGAACACGATGATATCAACGCCTCCCATTGCTGCGGCAAAAGCACCGATGTATTTCTTAATCTTGTAGTTATACATCTTCAAGGCCAGCAAGGCTCTTGGGTCATTATTGGCGCAAGCGCTCTCTAACTCGCGCATATCCGATGATACGCCGAACACACCTTGTACGCCCGATTTCTTATTGAGGTAATTAGACATCTCGTCGGGTGAGAGGTTGAGCTTCTTCTCCAGATAGGTGATGGCTCCGCCATCGACATCGCCCGAACGGGTACCCATCATAATACCCTCTAAGGGGGTCAGACCCATTGTGGTGTCAATACATTGACCGTTCTTCACTGCCGCTAATGAACCGCCATTGCCGATGTGGCAAGTGATGATGCGTTGTTTGGTATAATCGACACCGAGGAACTCGCACACGCGTTTGGAGACGTAGCGGTGGCTGGTTCCGTGGAAACCGTAACGACGTACGCCATATTTCTCATAAACCTCGTAGGGTAGGGCATAGAGGTACGCATAATCGGGCATAGTCTGATGGAAGGCGGTATCGAACACACCTACTTGAGGCAGACCGGGCATGAGTTCGCTCACGGCGTGAATACCTTTGAGGTTAGCGGGGTTGTGCAAGGGAGCCAAGTCGCTGCACGCTTCGAAAGCTTTCAGCACTTCGTCATTGATGAGAACGGATTTAGCGAATTTCTCTCCGCCGTGTACCATGCGATGGCCAACTGCATTGATTTCTTTGAGGGATTGGATTGCACCAATCTCTTTGTCCGTAAGCAACGACAGAATAAATTTCACCCCTTCCGTATGCTCGGGGATGTCGTGCATGATCTTGCGTTTTTCTCCGTTGGGTAACTTAACCTTAACAAAAGCTTCCGGCATACCTACGCGCTCTGCACCACCGGAGGCAATCACTTCGCGTGTATCCATATTATACAACGCATACTTAATGGACGAACTACCACAGTTTAATACTAATATCTTCATAATGTTAATCTTTTATTGCTTGACAAGCGGTAATAATAATCATTTGCACAATATCTTGCACTTTGCATCCACGACTAAGGTCATTGACAGGAGCGGCTATACCTTGTAGGATAGGACCAACGGCGTTTGCGCCCGAGAAACGTTCCACGAGTTTGTACCCGATGTTTCCTGCCTGTAGGTCGGGGAAGACAAGCACGTTGGCTTTACCGGCTACCGGACTGTTCGGAGCTTTCGTCTTGGCTACGGTCTCAATCAGTGCGGCATCGGCTTGTAGTTCGCCGTCAAGCAGTAGCTCGGGTGCTTTTTCTTTGGCAATACGAGTGGCCTCTGTCACTTTATCAATGAGTTCGTGTTTAGCACTACCTTTGGTCGAGAAGGACAGCATCGCTACGCGAGGTTCGATACCGGCAATACTCTTGGCCGTCTCGGCGGTGGAGATAGCAATCTGAGCCAGTTCCTCTGCGTTAGGGCAGGGATTGACGGCGCAGTCAGCGAATACAAGGAATCCGTCTTCGCCTAACTGTTTGGCAGGGGTGAACATCAAGAACGCACCACTCACGACGGATACGCCCGGTTTGGTTTTTAATATCTGGAAGGCAGGACGAATCGTGTCCGCGGTCGTACCACGAGCACCGGCCAGTTCGCCGTCGGCATCACCGTTCTTAATCATCAAACAACCCAAATAGAGGGGGTCTTTGACTTTCTTCGCAGCCTCTTCTTCGGTCATACCTTTGGCTTTGCGCAGTTCGTAAAGCAGGTTGGCATAGACGCTCATCCGAGGATCGGACTCGGGATCCACGATGGTGGCTTGCGGGATAAAGGCATAACCTTTCTCTTTTGCCATCGAGAGGATGGTGGTTGGGTTACCGATAAGAATGAGTTTAGCAATACCTTCTTTTAGAATGGTATTGGCCGCCTCGAGGGTACGAGGTTCGTCCCCTTCGGGTAAAACGATGCGTTGCGGATGGCTCTTCGCACGCGCGAGCATTTGATTTAAAATGTCCATAATCTATTTTTTATTTATTATTTACACACTACTCCTCTACTCCTTTACTCCTCTACCCCCATAAAAATCGTTGCAAAGTTACAAAAAATAGTGCATATATGCAAATCTTAAGTGAAGATTTTAGAAAAAAGTATTTTTTTTTCAAAAAAAGTTGTACAATTAAAAAAAAAGTTGTATCTTTGCACGCTGAATTTGTGAATGACATAAATTTTTATTTAATAGATATGAAAAAACTTGTCCTTTTATCCTTAATTTTATTAAGTTCTTCGATGGTTTTGGTGGCTCAGGAAGCTGCTGATAATAGTAAAGATACGCTTGGTATCCACCCTTGGAACGTTGCCGAGAATTCTAAACACGTGATGATGGACGAGGACGCTAATTGGTCGCTCTTCCTTCATGGCGGTTTTAACGTGTTTGACGGTGACTTCGCTTCGGAGAAGAAGCATGGTGTTTATGCTCCTTCCGTTGGTTTGGGTGCGGACTATAAGTTCAACCCTACTTGGGGTATCGGCTTGGATTATACCTTCCGTCAAGTGGGTGTTACCGGTGACACGAAGGCTGCGGATAATGCGGATAAACTCTTGAAGGGTTTCCAACATCAAGCGGTAGCATATCTGAGTTTTGATATCTTTAATATCTTCTTCCCGAAAGCCACAACGAAGCTCTTCTGCCTTAATGTCTTCGGTGGCGGTGGCGCGATGTTCTGGCGTAATACTATTCAATATCCTACGGGTCGTTTCACTTATACGACGAATACCGAGGGAGAGAAGATTAAGGTTTGGGAGTCGGAGTATGGTAAATATCATACAGCCAATAAGGATCCCGAGAAGATGGATAAGTATAAAGCGGTGGGTGCGTTAGAGGCAGGTTTGTCGTTTGACTTTAACGTTTCTCGTGACATCGCCATTGGTCTTCGTGCCTTATATACGTACTATGTTTCGGATGCTATTGATGGTCGTCTGTTGAGTAACAATAACGATGGTGTGTTTGATACCGAGCTCTTGTTGCGTTGGAAGATTCAGGCAAACAAGAAATCGCACGTCAACAACTATGTTAATAAGGCTCAGATTGCTCACGTGGCTAAGGATACCGTGGTGGTTGTACAACGCGATACGGTTATCATGCAAGTAGCGAAGGGAGATACGACCACGAATATCTATAACACCAATAGTTCTACTACGTATATCTCTAATCCCGAGTCCGAGAAGGAGAATTACTACTATGTATATTTCCAAACCGATCATTACAACTTGACGGATGAGGCATTGGTGGTTATCCAACAAGTGGCTGACCGCTTGCAAGAGAATCCTGACTTATATGTGGCTGTTATCGGTTATTGCGATAACGTAGGTACCGCTAATTATAACAAACGCTTGGGTTCGGATCGTGCGCAAAACGTGATGGAAGAGTTGGAGATGGAGCATGGTGTCGATGCAGAGCGTATGTTCGCTATCAGTAAAGGTATCGTGGTTGGCAGACGTAGCAGTTCGCAATATGCGCCGAACCGTCGTGTAGAGATTCGTCTTGTTAACCGTTCGTTCTTTGATAACCTTCGCGTACAATACCGCGAGGATATTGAGTGGCAAAAGAAATATCTGGAGCAGAAAGCTTCTGAAAAGAAATAACACTCTGCGGAGTGATGGTCTCTTAGCTCAGTTGGTTAGTAGCACCTGACTCATAATCAGGGGGTCCAAGGTTCAAGCCCTTGAGGGACCACAACAAAGGCAGTCATCGGACTGCCTTTTGTTGTTTAGTACCTGCGGTGCTCCTAGATTTCCTAGTAGGCGTCAGCCGTCTCTATATTTCCTAGATTGTCTAGTCACCTCCTCCCTCGCATCTGTGAGAGATAAAGAAAAAAGAGCCATTCCCTTTCGGAACGGCTCTTTTCCTTTTCTTTTCGCTTCTCATTTAATCCCCTATATGCTCACAATAATATGAGGCCACATAGCAACTGCCATCCTCTGCCACTTTGTCGCCACTGGCACCGTAGCTATCAAATTTTTTCGTGAAAATCTCTTTTACCTTATTTATCTCACTATTTTTCACAGCCTCAATAAAGGCAGCGTGATCTTCGCACTTCGTTTCATTAACGGATGCTTTATAGGAAATATTCTCCCCACTATGGTTGTACGCATAGTTAGCAAAACCAACGATGGCCGCTCTAATCGATTTGAGGTCGCCTACAAAGTATTCAACTTCACTACCCAGACATTTGTCTTCAGTGCAGGCAATAGATATTGCGGCACCCAGGTCAAGATAGTTCTTGGAACTTTTTTCTTCCAGCACTTTCTTAAAAGCAGCTTCTTTTTTCTTTTGAACGAAAAATCCATTTTCCGCTTTTACCCAACCGGCTTTCGTCAATACTTCCTCAGCAGCGGCTGGGGTCTTACCTACTACTTCGTCGCAAAGCTTCGCATAATCTACCGAAACAACGGACGGATCCTTTTTGCAACTTGTTAACGCGATGGCGGCAACAGCCATCAGTGCCAGAAATACTTTTTTCATAATTGTTTTGTTTTTAGTTGTTAATTGTTATTAGTTATTAGTCATTAGATTAATTTTAGTGCTTAGTAAAACCCTACTCCCAAATTCCGCTGCAAAGGTACGTTTTTTTTTTGATATATGCAAATATTTTTGCTTTTTTTATCGCTATGCGAAAAAATCTTAACGCAAGTAGAGGCAAAAATCTTATAAAATATAATCTTTACTAAAAATCTATCTGTGTAATATATTTCCCTATAATTTTATTATTGTGTTGTGTAAGCAACACGAGGTACGACGAAGGAGTACCGCTTTTTTTAGTTCTTTCTTTTTGGAAGCGGAAGTTTTACTTACGACTGAAAAAAAAAAGAAGTAAAAAAAATAATAAAAATAATCAGTGCAATCAGTGGAATCTGTGAGAGATTTCAACCTGCTAAACCCGCTTAAGATTATGCAACTCCCTCTCCGCTTCGCGCTGTTTGATGGTTTGTCGTTTGTCGTACTCGTGCTTACCTTGACACAACCCGATTTCCATCTTCGCGTACCCGCGCTCGTTAATAAATAAGGAGAGGGGAATGATGGTCTTACCGCTTTCTTTCGTTTGGCGTTCTAACTTATTCAGTTCTTTGCGCGTGAGCAGCAGTTTGCGGTCGCGTTTGACCTCGTGATTTGCGTACGAACCAAAACGATATTCGGAGATGTTCATCTGCTTCACCCATAACTCTTTGCCAAGGAAGATACAATAGGTATCCGCCAGGGATGCTTTGCTCTCGCGAATGGATTTGATTTCCGTTCCGAAGAGTTGGATTCCGGCGATGTACTTATCGAGGATGGCATAGTCAAAAAATGCCCTACGATTCTTAATATGTATATCACTTTTGGCTCGCATAACGAGGTATTTGTCGAAATTTGCTGCAAAAGTATATAAAATTTTGCAAATATGCAAAAATTTTTGTAATTTTGCACCCGATATTGCGATTTTATGCATAAATGACCTCAATAAACGACGATATTGCCCAAGAAATTCCTCGCAGACGCGATATGCGTGAGCCTCTCACGTTCACTATCGACCCTGCGGATGCTAAGGACTTTGATGATGCCCTCTCCTTTGAATCGTTAGGAGACGGACTCTACCAAGTCGGGGTGCATATTGCGGATGTTACGCACTATGTCCTGCCCGATACGGATATTGATGACGAGGCGTACCAACGAGGAACGAGCATATACGAAGTCAATCGGGTCACACCGATGTTGCCCGAAGAACTTTGCAACGATTTATGTTCCTTGCGACCGAATGAGGATAAGCTGACCATGTCCGTCATCTTCACTATGACCGCTGATGCCAAGGTCGTTAAGCATAAGATCTGCCGTACGGTCATCCGTTCCGATTTCCGCCTCACTTACGAGCAAGCTCAATCCATCCTTGACGGCAAAGCCGATCTTTCAGCCGAAGGCGGTCTTTCAGCGAAGCGGTCTTTCAGCGATAGCGGTCTTTCAGGCGAAGCCGGTCTTCAACAGGCTCTTCGCGAGTTGAACCTGATGGCTATTGCCCTTCGTCAGCGTCGTATAGCGGCAGGGGCTCTGTCGATAGATAAGGAGGAACCGCGTTTTGAATTGGACGCGAAGGGTCTGCCGACGGCTATTTATTTTGAGGCTCCTACACCGGCTCACCACCTGATTGAGGAGTTTATGTTACTGACCAATCGTACGATAGCGTCGCAAGTGGGGACGTTACCTTTCGTTTATCGTGTGCATGACTTGCCTGACACAGAGAAGCTGCGTCATGTCGAGCAGTTTAAGCGGAAGATGAAGAATAGGGTGCGTTCCGAAGTGATAGACTTACTCACGATTCGTGCGATGGCGAAGGCCGAATACTCGACTCATAATATCGGACATTTTGGCTTGCGTTTTTCCCATTATACGCATTTCACGTCGCCTATTCGTCGCTATCCGGATATGATGGTTCATCGGCTGGTGGATAAGTACATCCTTCGAGGCAAGCCGTCCAAAGACCCGAAAACGGAGAAAGAGATCTTAGAGCAGGCTTGTAAGCACTGTTCTGAGATGGAACTTTTGGCGCAGGAGGCAGAAAGGGCTTCTGTCAAACTCTACCAAACGTTGTGGATGAGTAACCACATGGGAGAGGTGTTTGATGGTACGATCTCCAGTGTGACGGAGTTTGGGCTTTTTGTTGCGCTCAATGAGTCGCGTTGTGAAGGATTAGTGCATATTTACGATGTGATTCCGGGGGAGTATATGCTTTATGAGGAGAAGAACTACCGTCTTGTAGGGGAGACGACAGGTAAGACCTTCACCATTGGTGACCCTATGCGGGTGCAGGTGGTGAAAGTGGATATTGATCGTGTACAGATAGATTTTATGCCAATAATATGATGCGAAAGGTCGTAATTGTAATCGGTTTATTAGTGTTTGCTCTTTCCATGCAAGCCGAAGTGGTGCTTATGAAGTCGGGCAAACGATATACGGGAGAGGTGGTCTTCCAAAATGAAGAAGTGGTTATTATCCGTGACGCTACGGGTACGCGTTTCCAGTGTCCGATGGCGGAGGTGCGTTCTATTGGTGCGCAAGACTTAGAGCAGACACCCATGCTCACGAACATCGCTAATTCCGAGGTGCAGATTCCGACGCGTAAGGTCTCTTTGTCCATTGAGGCAGCCGGAGGTGCAGCGACTTTGCCTAAGACCGGATGGGGTGGGTATATGACGGCGGATTTCTTGATTGGTACCCGTAGGGTGATGAATAAGGAGATCTTGCTCGGTGGTGCAGTCGGTTATACGGGTGTGTTCTTGGCGGATAAAACCTATTCGTTTATTCCCATTCAGTTGGTGGCGCGTATTCCTATTATAGATGCGCAGCATGCACCGCAGGTAAATTTCTCGGCGGGTTATGGTATCGCTGCTTCAAAGAACTATAAGGGCGGTTTGCACGCTGCGATAGATATCTGCTATCGGTATCAGATGACGGCTAAGTCGGCGGTGTTGTTAGGAGCGAATGTTGTTTTTCAGCAGACGTCTTTGAGTGTGATGGAGTCCTACGAGAAGGGGCAATATGAGAACCCGACGGCGGGGCGTTGTTTAATAGGAATAGGAGCTAAGTTTGCGATTGTTTTCTAATGAAATCGGGAGTATCACATAGTAAGAAGCAGCCGCGTGTGCATCGTATCTCTATTGTGTTGAACGATAGTGAGAAGCGTGCGTTGGATAAGTATTGTGATAAATATACGGTCAAGAACCGCAGTAAGCTCATTCGCCAAACCTTAATGCAAAACATCCTCAAGCGTTTCGACCAAGATAATCCCACCTTGTTCGATTGATTCTTGCCTACCAAGAGGCTCGTGCATGCTATAGTTTGGTAACTAACTCCTCCAAGCCAATGACATAAACATGGTCGCGTAAAGGATAGGAGTCTTGAATAGGACAAACTACATACGTTTCATCCGGATGAAGGGTCTCTATTGCTTTCCAAAATCCGTCTGTGAGTTGAGGCGCCGTACCGGACTTACATTCTCTACCGTTTTTTCACCATTTCTACGTATTAATTCACTCATAATAAAGTTGTTATATTAAAATGTGCAATTAGAAAATCAAATTTTCGATTTGCAAAGGTACGCTTTTTTTTGATATAACCAAATGTTTTATGAATTTTTGTCTAAAAAAAGTGTTTTTTGGGGCATATAAATCAAAACGAGCCCCGTCAATACAAAAAACTACACAAAAGGGTCTGTCCCCTTTGTGTAGTTTTATTATCTTTCAGGCGTTAGCCGATCCCTACTCCTCTACTCCTCTACTCCTAGCACATTATATATCCGGCCGGCATTGATGAGGTAGATCTGGTCGTTGATAAGGAGTTTAGTACAATAGCCCGAACATCCAAAGAGGGATACGATTACGGCTACCGGTCTCAACACCATCTACAGCCAAGAAACTATTGGATTCATCTTTGATTTGTTCAAACGATTTGCTTTTTCCACCCACTTCAAAGAGGTAGGTTTGGTTCACAAGAAAATCACCTTTGTGCGGATAATTTACCTGAGCAACATAACGCAATTGATTGAAGAAGAATGATTCTCGAATTGTGCCAACATCCTGTTTCCTGCCCAACGCATACATAAGGTTCGGATTGTCCATAAGGATTTTGTCCGGTCGGCTCAACATTTTTAGAGCTTTGGCGTTATCCGATAATAATCCAAGCAGACCGGCACGTTGCAGCGCATATAGCATTTTGAGTCCTTGATTTCGATCGGTTTCCAATTCCCGATATAGGTCGCTCATTGTTGGCATCTGCGGAACTTGTTCTGCAAGCACCATCAGCATCTTTTTCGCTTTGCGAATGGTGCTGATCTCCACCTCTTCTATGGCAGGATAATCGACGTCCAATATATGATTAACAACACGCTGTAACCGTTGGTAATAACCGCGTTTGGCCTCTTTGTAGAACGGGTAGTATCCATATTCCAAATATTGGTTGAAATGCACCAAAATATCTTTTGATTGTTGTGTAATAGACATAGATAGATTAGTATGGTTTATCAAAAGATCTTCCAACTGAATAGCGGGAATGGTCAAGACTCCTTCCAACTCCAAATACTCTCTAAAGGACAAACCGCTCAACGGATATTCAACCACTCTACGGCTTAAATCCGCTATGCCGCTCTCCATTTGCAATAAACTACTACCAGAGAAAACAATATGCATTCCAGGACAGTCATCATAGATATTCTTGAGGACAATCTGCCAAGGTTTGTAATGATGCACTTCATCCAAAAACAAGAATCTTCCTCCGTGTGCATAAAAACATGACGCAACTTCGTATAGGCTATGATTGGTAAACCATAGATTGTCCAGTGATAGGAACAACACATCATCAATATTCGAGAATGTGTCACGTATGTGTTGAAGCATCAGTGTGGATTTACCCACTCCTTTCGGTCCTTTGATGCAAATCAGTTTATCCTCCCAATCAATGTCATGGTAGATGTTTCTGTAGAATTTGCTGGTTGTGGCTTTCAGCCGATTGTGATACCCTTGAATAAGGTCTTCAATTTCCTTCAAACTATCCATTTGTTCATATTTTTAAATATCGTATTTGTGCAATAAATAATGTTTAGAAACACTAAAATGTTATAAGAAATAATGTTTCAATTCATTAAATTCGACTGCAAAAGTACGAAAAAAAAATGATATATGCAAATAAATTAGAAAGAAAAGCGAAACTTTTTCAATTTTGACCCCAAGCATACAAAAAATTAGCCCCATCATTACGATGAGGCTAATTTTTTTTAATCTTTCAGGCGGCAGCCGGTCCGACAGCTGCAAGCGATCCGACAGCGTAAGCGGTCCGACAGCACAGCGGTCTGCTATCGGAGTTGTACTCCGGTAGCGTTATACACGCGCCCACCATTGATGAGGTAGATGTTACCGTTACGCAGGAGCTTCAGGGTCTTCCCTTCAGCCTCTCCGCCATTCAGCCTATCCGCCTGAATAGAAGTCGGCACTTTCGCCTCTACTTCGAGTAGGAGTTGGAAGCGGTTGTTGTACGTACCCTTATTCAGTTCTACGGTGTAGTTGCTCACGTTGAGGTCTGTGATGGAGCCATCCTCCATATCAAAGAGTTGAGCTGTTCCGCTGAACTCTTTCGGCATGGAGAAGGTGTAAGTACCATTCTTCGGAGCGCTCACACCGAGTGTTACGATTTGGTTTTGGAACGCAGTCTTGTTATAAGCCACATCGTATGCTCCGGCATAGGAGTATATATTGGGTTTGCCACTATTGGTCATCTTCATCATATCCTCGTTGAGGACGAAGTCTTCATTTGCTGCGTCAGCGAGGTTGATATAAGTATGGTCTTCCGCGCCATTGCCATTGAAGAAGAGCTCTACCATATAGTTCTTCTCGTCTGCATAATTATATTTCGGAGCAGAAGCCAATTCATTGATGATAGACGCTTTCGGCCATGTAACTAGTTCTTCTCGACCCCATTGTATGAAGTATGAATAAGAAGCCTTAAGTGTGAATTCTGCGTCATTAGTGGTTGCTTGTGGCGTATAAGTGTTACTAGATGGATTATATATATAATAACTATCAAATGGCAAGCCTTTCGGATTTACAAGATTCTCGAATGTTGGTATACCAAATACGTTCCAGTTAGAGTCGGTATTCTTGTGATTCTTCTTCGGTTCCCCAAACTCACGATCAATGGTGCAAGTGTGTTCGGGGATCAATGATTTAGCTACACCATTGCTGATAACATCAAAGTTATGAATCATTGATGGGAAACGGAAACTTACAGAGGCCTTACCATTAGACCATACTTCATCACTTTCTTGATCGAAGAAATCCGGATCGAGGTTAAGCGAGTATCCTACATTAGCTTCCATAATATCATCTTCATCCATTTGCTCCCAGAAGGTTGAGGTCTCAGCAAACCAACCAATTTGAGCACGCTTAGCACCATTATACTTTTGAATAACCCACTTCGTTCCGTAGCCATCTACGCCGAAGATATCTCCTACGCGTACATTGAACGGGAAACTAATCCAATAAATATTGCGGTCGTATATATAAGTAGCCTCTTGCGTGTGACCATCGGTCATTATGCTCTTATTGAGTTGCAATTCTGCATACAAGGTCTTTACATGGAAGATACCACTTTCGTCATTGGCGAAACGAATAGAACGAAGGTCTTCTTGATGTTCTCGAGTGATGATAGCATCCGAATGGAGGTCTATTCTACCATTAATCTCTTCATCTCCGGGTATCCAACCGGCAACAAGGCGGTCGGTCTTGAAGTCATATACCATCTGCATATGGTAGGCATTATTATCTGTCGATGTGTTATCGCCAATTAAGTAGTCATAACTCGTTACTGTACCATCCGCATTACCTGCGCCATAGAAGAACTGGTAATAGTTCTTATATTTAGCGCGCAATGCGATTTGTGCACCCGGTTGTGCATACACATCAATAGGATATACGAAATCTTGAGAATCCTCGAATTTAAGATCGGTTACTTCTTGCGTTTGTTCCTCATCCGAATAGATTTTTTTACTGGAGGATTGATTGTTAATCACTCGTAAAAATTGATCTTCAATCGTTCCGCAGAGATAAGCACGAGCCAGTTCACCTGTCTTATGCATAAACATAAAGCGGACAGAGGCTTTTTGACCCAATAATTTTCCTTCGGTACAAATAACATCATTAGTATAGGTTCCAAGCAAGTTGGAGTTATAGTCATTGGCTACTGCAAAATGAACATTGATATTTTCGTTATCACACCATTTGCACAGGTAATAATTAAACGCATTATTACGAGCTCCTTCTGTATAACGCATCTTTGCCAACGGATTGGTCTTATAATCATCCCAACTATTTAGAGCATCCGTACGAACATAGTAGTCTCCTGTATAGGCAGCAGGAGTACCCATGGTAATGTCATCACCGGATTTGGTAAATGTAATGGTATAGATGCCGCCTTCGCTAATTGAAGAAACCGTAACATCTTGCAGTTTTTGCCATCCCTTACCAGGTTCTTGTTTCTGTATTTCGTATTTTGTTGCTTCGGCATTTGAATAGAACGACAATATTTCGGATTGCGCTCCATCTTCAGGCATTAAAATCTCATTGGAATAATATTGTTTGTCCGCAGTAACAACCAAACGCACATAAGCCGTGAGGTCAGGGGCATTTTTATTGAACCAAACCTTACCGTTTTTCACAAATAGATACCAATTGTGTTGACCCAAATCAGAGTGTCCTGACGATTCTTGGTTGTTGGTATAAAAACCACTTAATCCGGTTTGTGTTTCTACGAGTGCTATTCCTGATTCATAAGACTCATGGCCTTGCCCTGTTGCATAGTATCCATTTTCCGCAGTACCACTCATTGATTTGTGCTTGATGGCATCATAAATCCAAAACGCATCATAGTCCTGACCAAATGTCCATGGACCAAAATAATACACTCCTTTTTCCATTGTCGGTTGAAGATGGACATCTTTAGCCCCATCACAACCTATAGCAGAATGGTCTTGCTGTGTTGCCTTAGTATTTAAAGTTGCCAAATTATCCGTCCCCCAGAAATGTGATCCTACGATATAATACACCGGCTCTTTTACTTCAAACACATCCGAAGTGCAGGTTGAGTTGAAGAATCCGGTAGTAGCATCATTGATAGTAAGCGTAATGGTGTAATTACCCGTTGATTCCACATTGAAAGAGACTTTTTTACCATCAGGAGAGAATGTTGTGGTCACAGGGACTCCATCTTGTTTTAATTGCCAATTATATACTTTGGTACCATCACCACCAGTGGTCGTCGGTTCTGCCGTAATCGTTTCCCCGATTTGATAAACAGTAGGAACAGCACCATCAACCTTAAGTGCAATAGCAGAAACAATTTCCGGAGCAAAGTAACGAACATATACATTTACATCTTCGGAGATGGTGGCGGTCAAGGTTTTTCTGTCGTCAGAGACAGCATAGCCGGACACACCCTCTAAAGAGTTTTTCGCTTGTTGATCTGCGAACCAACCTTGTACCGTATAGTTCGTAGTCAAGTTGGTGGCGCTAAAGACCACGTTTGACCCCTCGGCAACCTGAGCCCCATCTACTATACTTTCGTCATAATAAGTAACGGCAAGTTCTCCTTTATCTATTAAATCACCAATCTCACCAAAATGAACAGTATATGCTTGAGCAAATTTGACATACACCTCGGTATTTTCAGTTAGAGTGATGGAGTATTCGGTGTGCGCTTTAGCTGCTTCAATTCGCTCGGTGCATGCTTCATCACTATACCACCCTTCAACAACGTAATCGGTAGCGGGTGTGGCGGTGAAGGTAACAGTAGCACTCGCGTCAACATCTGCAGGAGAAGTAATTGCAACATTATCGACCTCTGCTTCCAAGATACCATTACCCGTTGAATGAACGCCAAAGGTAACTTTATAGGTCTGTACATGCCATTGGGCATAGAGAGTAGCACCAGCATCTGTAGTCCAATTCTCATTCCAGGTGCGAACACCGGATGCATTATAATATTGAATACCTTGTCCCTCAATTGCATCATCATAGTAACCTAAGAAAACATAACCCGTCTTTTGAGGTGCAGTAAAATTAGATAATGACGCAGGAAGTTGCTGATCATAAGTCGCGGTAATTTGAGTCGGAGTACCGGCAACCGTTGCGCCATTACCATCCAAAGTAATAGTATAAGTTTTGGCAGTCCAATTCACAGTCACTTTAGCATTATTAGCGGTTGGCTTAAATGCATTATCAGTAACAGAACCATTTGTGCAAGAATAGCTATCAAACTCATAACCTGTAGCCGGAGTACCTTGGGTAATGGAAACCGAAGAGCCTTTAGCCACTTGAGTTGAAGATAAATATGAAGCAGGATCTACCGTGCAGCCGACATCTTCAATTTGTAAGTCGGTATAAACAACAGTATAGTAAACATCTGTGCTGCTTTCTGCACCTTTTAGGTTACTATCTGAGGTATTGATACAGCAAGCTTTCACAGTAATTTTTCCAGAAGCAGTAAGACTTTCAGATGTATAGGTGTTCGTTGTAGAGTAACTGCCCAAAGCAAAAGAATAGTTACGATGAGAATTGCCATCATCATGAGCCTTATTACTGGAAGCGGAGAGTGACAACTGGGTTCCATATTTTACCAAATAAGGGTCACTGCTTGTACCCGAACCTGATTTATATCCAGAAGCCGAAACAGCGAAATTCGAGACCGCAGGCGGAAGGATGGTGTAAGTCCAAGTGTAGTTGTTACTATTGTTGGAGAGATACCAACTAACATCAGTACAATTTGATTCACCAGCATAGTCTCCTTTCAGTTCCCACCAAATAGAAAGTGTATGATTACCCGACGGCTCAGTAGAAGAAGCAATCGTTTTTCCTGTAATATTTTTCCATTGTAACTCATACGGATCAGAAGAACCCGACCATGACCACTTGTCTGTAGGCTGAACATCTATCGTTGTACCGCCATCCTTCTTGTAGTGCATCGCACCATTATTTTTAGTGTCACAAACATTACCGCCGTTCTTATTGAAGTTAAGATAAATATTAGTAATCTCTAAAGAGGATGTGATTGTGCCTAAATCGTAAGGGTCTTTAGTCCCATCAAATTTATAATTTTTGCTTTCTCCATTTTTTGTATAATAGAGATGAGCGTAGTTAAAGACAGGGTCAGTTTTGTAGTCTTGCCAACTACCATCAAATAAATGAGATTTTATCCAATCCATTCCAACCCAATCATTGTAACATTGCCATGAATTTTCCTGACTACTCCCATTGTAACGTTGAAATTGGATTTCTTTACCACCATTTCCAGCCTTGTTCGTGAATGTAGTAGTATAAATTTCATTCCCCTTATAATACTTGCCTGTCGGAGTCATTGTCTGCCACATCCAACCTCCATCACCATTGTTAAAATTAGTCCTCACACTTTTAGAGGATGTCCAATCATCTCCCCACATTGCTTTTGGAACGCAATAAAATGTGACATCCCATGCCCAAAGGTTAATACTTGTCCCCAATAGCACAATACCGGCTAAGAGGAACTTTAAGAAATTGTGTTTCATAATTGTTTTGTTTTTTAAGTTAGTATTTTGAAAGTTTAATCATTTTTGATATTTTTTCAGCCATGCAACAACCTCAGGTGATAAATTTAATGAAGCCCAACTTGGACTATCTATTTCTACAACAAAAATCACATCCTCCGATTGTGCATTTACCGATAAGGTATCTCGTAATTCTGTTACTGAAGCAGTTCCCGTCCTCAAAATCCACACATTATTATTATTTGATATACGAGCCCACTCTCCGAGTCCTTTCAGCAAGTTTACAACATTTTGTTTCTGCTGATCATTAGGAATATTCAATGTAATTAAATATTGATGTATCATACTATCGTCTTTTAATGTTTAAAATAATGTCCTACAACAAAACCAACAATACCGGCCAAACCTCCCATAATCGTACTTAATAATTCTCTTAAATCAGATGTATCTTTTAAAACTATGGGTATTATAAAACTTACAAACACAACAGCAAAGAAGCCTAATATTATAAGTATCGCAACTTTGCTTCGTGTATCTTCTTGTTTTTTATTTATTTCCTGATCTCGTCCCAAAGATGTTTCTTGGTTGTCGCTATTGGCTTCTTGTGTTGGGGGATTAGGAGTGTCAACATTAGGAGTTGAAGGGGGTATACTTGATTTATTTTTATCGTTTTCCATATTATTCAAGATTTTGGTTATTTTTCTCTAATTCAATAAGACTGTCATTTGTTTCTATATCATGATTGGAGCAGATTATACTTTTTTGCGATTTATCTTTGGGCATCAAGCCCTGAAGACAACATTGAGTCATCATTCCGAAAAAAAATATAATTCCAACTGTTATACAAAACATTACTATCATTAAATGCGATTCGTAATTTTCAAAGATCTTTTGTAATCTTTCCAATTTTGTTTTTTCTTTAGATTTAGAGTTTTCTTGATCCATAATGATGAAAATTTAAAGTTATACAGATTAGTTAGAAGGTATTGGATGAAGTTCACATTTTATTTCCTTCCCTTTGTCTAAAATGCCAATAAATGTTACTGCTGCATCAAATTCATGTTGACAAATCGGGCATGTAAATTTTTGGAACATGTGATACTCATGATTTCCAGGGTATTCATCAGATTCACCATCATCATTAAAAGACTCCCAGTTAATATCTTCTGTATTAACGTCTAAATTATGCCCACAAAATGGACACGTTACTTTTGCAAATAATTGTTTTGCCATACTGATAAAAATTATAAAGGTTAGTATTATTGTGTTTGTTTTTTCTATTCTTTATTTATACGCGTACGTACGCGAGGGTGTTATTTTGTTTTTTGCCCAAAAGTCTTTTGGGCTGAGGAGACAGGGTGCATTGTTTTTTTATGTTCTATTCCTTACTTTTTCTTCATTTTTACGAACACCGTTCGGTATTATAATACCCTTTCCCTAGATACGGTTTTCCCGTTTCATCGGGACAACCATGCGGTCAGCTCTCGTGATTATCCTTGCTTGTGCCCACCCTGCATCTTACGTACATCCACCGAAGTGCTACCGAAGTTAGCATTGGTTGTACCCACCTTGCATCCTACGTACATCCACCGAAGTGCTACGTTAGTTGTTATTACTTTTTTACCATTTATCTCTTTTTCTGTCGCTACGCTATTAAAATCCATCGTAAGGGATGCGATAAAATCATTTTAGCACTTTTCTTTATTTCGCTGCGCTCAGAAATCTTACTTAAAATCTATTCAAAATCTTTACTAAAAATCTATTTTATTGCCCTTTCCCTAGATACGGTTTTCCCGTTAAGCGGGAACACCATGCCTACGTACATCCTACGAAGTGGTCGCGGTGGGTTCCTTGCTTGCGCCCGAAAAACTTTCGGGCTGAGAGGACAGGGTGCCAAGGACGATATGCCGCACACAAAAAGCGGCAATTCGCGTTCGGCAAATGGCTCGCACAGACGAAACCGGTACGCTAATTCGTAGAAGCGACCATTGCCTCCGCTCTCCCCACCGGGTGCACTGCGTTAGCGCCCGTCGGGGGCCCCAGATAACAGAGTTACACGCACAAAAAAGCGGTAACTCAGTTATCGTTTAACTGATATTACCGCTAAAAAAGTATTTGTAAAAAACTACTTCTTATTAAAAACCAAATCTAATCCTTGAGATCTATAAAATTCAAAACGACTATCACTTGAAATAAGAGGTATCTTCTCTGTTAATGCTTGAGCAATAATGATGTGATCGGATGGATCTTTATGCCCCTGAACTTCATTCAAAGTCATTTTAGCATAAGTTTGTATATGCTCATATTTTATAGGAAGAAGAACTATGCTACTCTCTTTAATGCTTTGAACCATTTCGAACTCCGAGTTCCAAACATTTGCCCACAACCCTTTATTTCGATAGGCCAACACCAATTCTTTAAGAGACTCTATACTCATATAAAGTACATTGTCGTAATCTCTTAAGATAGCATCTACATCCGAACTTAATTTGTCCGGTTCTACCATCATGTAAATGAAGATATTGGTGTCTATTAAGTATCGCATACTACACTAGCAGCATTGGGTCATTAACAAACACGTGCCCTCTAAGTTTCATCAAGTATTCATAAACCGGATTCAACTTCTTCTCTTCTTGCTTCTCTTTTTGTGCCATAATCGTACGTTTTTGATTGTTTTGCAGTTTTGCGCTGCAAAGTTACAGAAAAATTATGACATACGCAAATATTTCGCAATAATTCGCGAAAATATTTACACTTTTAACGGTAACATCACTATTTCAAAGATCACAGACCCTACCAAGCCTCCCCTCACGGGGGAGGATGTGGGTTACCCCCTACTCCTCTACTCCTCTACTCCTCTACTCCCTTTTTCCCACGCTTCGCAAGGCGCACACCGGCATACGCAGCAGCAAAGGCAAGCAATGCCCAAGGAGCACCAACGGGAGAGTCTGGATCTTGATCACCAATCTCGCCTTGCGTTATTGGATTCCTATTCGGTCCACCGGGGGCGTGATTAGGACCACTATTGCCACTAGGGTTATCAAAGGTGGTCGTGTACAACTGATTGGGTTCAGTGGCACCCGGTTCGGTAATGCCGCTTTGCGCCATCATCACGAGGGGCAGCGAGGCAACTAAAAGAAAGGTTAAAACATGTTTTTTCATAATCGTTTTATTTTTTAAATTTATATTATTCACTATGGCATACAAAAAAGCGGGACAGTAATCAACTGTTCCGCTATTCGAGGCTCCGGTAATGCTCTTAACCTATAAAAACAACAACACCGAAGCCCATAACGATAAGCATAACACCTCCCACCAAGGATAGGCGTAACTGCATACCACGAGCATCTAATGCTGCCGGTTTTTGCGGGTGGAAATTTACCAGATTTCGAATAGCAAAAACAAGCGCTTAAACGCCATTAACCATAATCGGCTGCAAATTTACAAAAAAGTTTTTATATGTGCAAATTTTTTTTGCAAATTTTATCCGAAAATGGCATTTTTTGATATAAACGTAGGGGTAGGGGGCGATGTACGATGCACGATGCACGATGCTATTAGTACGCAATCGCAAAGACAACTCTGCCTGCACTGGGTTTGCCCGTAACCATACACTGACCCGGTTCGCTCTTGTGCCCCGGCAGGTCTGCCAAGGGGATACAACGAATCGTGGCCTTCGTGTCTTCCTTGATCTTCTCCTCCGTCTCGGGCGTTCCGTCCCAATGGCAGAGTAAGAAACCACCTTTCTGTATCTCCTCTTTGAATTCCTCATACGAGTTGACCTCACGCGTGTTGGCAATACGGAAATCGAGCGCTTTCTTGTAGATGTTTGCCTGAATCTCTTCGAGTAACCCTAAGATACGCTCCTCAATCCCTTCAATAGAAACGGTCTCCTTGGTCAGCGTGTCACGACGAGCAACCTCAATCGTGCCGTTCTCCAAGTCGCGTCCGCCCATAGCCAAACGAACGGGCACACCCTTGAGCTCGTAATCGGCGAACTTATACCCGGGGGTCGATTTCTCGGAAGTGTCCACATGCACGCGTACTCCCTTAGCCTTGAGGGCATCCATGATGGGATTGATCTTAGCTAAGATAGCATCCAACTGGCTCTGCTCCTTGAAAATAGGCACAAACACCACCTGAATAGGAGCCAAATGCGGCGGCAAAACAAGACCGTTATCATCGGAGTGGGTCATGATAAGGGCACCCATCAATCGAGTCGATACACCCCAAGAGGTGGCCCATACATATTCGTATTTATTCTCCTTACTGAGGAACTGCACATCAAAACTCTTGGCGAAGTTCTGCCCAAGGAAGTGACTGGTACCTGCCTGCAATGCCTTACCATCCTGCATCATCGCTTCAATGCAATAGGTGTTGAGGGCACCGGCAAAACGCTCGTTAGGCGACTTGACACCCTTGACCACAGGAATAGCCATCACGTTCTCCGCAAAGTCGGCATAGACATCGAGCATCGTACGGGCATAGTCCTCCGCCTCCTCTTTCGTAGCGTGAGCCGTGTGACCCTCTTGCCACAAGAACTCCGCCGTACGCAGGAATAGACGGGTACGCATCTCCCAACGCATCACGTTACACCACTGGTTGCAGAGGATAGGTAGGTCGCGATAAGAGGAGATCCAGTTCTTATAGGTGGACCAAATGATGGTCTCCGACGTAGGACGGATAATAAGCTCCTCTTCGAGGCGAGCGTTCGGATCCACTACCACACCTTTGCCTTCGGGATCGTTCATAAGACGATGGTGGGTAACGACCGCGCACTCCTTCGCAAAACCTTCTACGTGCTCGGCTTCGCGGCTGAGGAAAGACTTAGGAATAAGCAGTGGGAAGTAGGCGTTCTTCACCCCTTTCTGTTTGAAACGACGATCCAGTTCTTGCTGAATCGTTTCCCAAATAGCATAGCCGTATGGCTTGATGACCATACAACCGCGAACAGCGGATTGTTCGGCTAAGTCTGCTTTAACTACCAGTTCATTGTACCATTTAGAGTAATCCTCGCTACGCGGGGTGAGTTTTTGAAAGTTTGCCATTATCTTAAAATATATTGTTTACGTAATAATTCAAATTTGGATGGGTCTTGACGCAGCCGTTCACTGACGCGTCTGAGCCATCCGCGAGCCGTGTCTCCCGTTTCGGCGTGCAAAGATACGAAATTTTTATCAATAATCAAAGAAGGAAATGAAAAATGTAAGCAAAAAGCGTCTAAACACTGCTGTGAAGCGTTAATTTTTCCCTCTAACGAGTAACCGGCGATGTGCATCGAGGCTAAAAGACAGTTTGGACTATCAATGACCTCGGGACAAAGATGAGGCTCGTTTTCCCATGTGTCCAACACAAAACGACGCCCACTTCGAATCAGTGCCTGCTCATCTACTACACCCCCACGCGCAGCGTTGATGATGACGGCCGTGTCTTTACACTTCTGTAAGAAAGCCGCATCGCAAAGATGATAGGTGGGGTAGGGACCGCTTGAGGTGAGAGGGGTATGGAACGTGATGACATCACAAGTAGTCACATCACCCATCAATCCCAAGGGCGGGTCGTTGATAACAACCTCCATCCCACGCTCTTTCGCCATCGCAGCCACTTTCTTGCCTACATGTCCGTAACCTACGATACCCAGACTCTTACCCCCCACTTCGTTGAGTGCCTCCTCGATATAATCGCATACGGCTTGTGCGTTGCACCCGGGGGCGGAAGCAACAGCGATACCTCGTTGCTCGCAATAGGCGGCATCGATATGGTCAGTCCCTATCGTGGCGGTTGCCACAAACTGCACCTCACTGCCGTCAAGTAACTCCTTATTTATTTGCGTACGCGTGCGCACGAAAAGCGCCTGCGCGTGACGCACGACTTCGGGAGTGATCTCTTCGGGCTCGAGGGCAAGGACCTCTATACCGGCAGAAACTAACTGCTCAGCGAGACAAGGAATATGTTTATCAATGATACTTAACATTATCTATCAGACGCACGCCTCCGCAATAAACCGTGACACAACCGATGGCATTGTCAAAAGTGCGGGTGGGCTGTAAACTCGTTTGATCTACAATCTCGTAATACTCGACTTCGAGCCCGTCAATAGCGTTGATCTCGTCTATGACACGTTGCTGTACCGCTGCTACGGAGTCGGTCGTCCACTCCCGACTGAGCATAAGGATACGCGAGATGTTCGTGGCGAGCTGTTTGGCCTTCGGACTCAGTAACTCGTTACGACTGGAAAGGGCAAGACCCGATGCCTCGCGGACAATGGGACAACCGCATATCTGTAGCTTACCGAAGGTGCCTTTGAGCGAAGAACGCTCAACCATGTGGTGAATGATAGCGAGTTGTTGGAAGTCTTTCTCACCGAAATACGCACGGTCGGGTTGAACGAGATAGAACAATCGCGAAACGACTTGCACTACACCATTGAAGTGCCCGGGGCGCATCTTACCTTCCATGACTTGGTCTAAACCGCCGAAGTCGAACGCAAAAGTGGTCTGCATCTCCTCGGGCGAGTACATCTCCTCGGGAGTGGGAGCAAAGACGTAAGAGGCTCCGAGAGAACTCAAGAACGCCGCATCGCGCTCTAAGTTACGAGGGTACTTGCGCAAGTCCTCTTTGTTGTTAAACTGGGTGGGATTGACGAAGACACTCACCACGCAAATGTCATTTTCCGCTACGCAGCGTTTGACGAGTGAGGCATGTCCGTCATGAAGGGCACCCATAGTAGGAACCAAACCGATCGACCGGTTGGCTTCGCGACAAGTTTTTACGACAGCTTGTAAATCGTTCTTTGTTGATAAAATTTGCATTTTATAATTGGTTTTTTGGGTCAATCATTGGAAAAAACGTGCAAAGTTAGTGCTTTTTTATCAAAAAAACAAAAAAAATGAAAAAAAATAGTGCAAATATCAAAAAAAAGTTGTATCTTTGCAATGCGAAATTATATACACACCAAAAATTAACGCCTATGAATGAGCCAAATCGTATCTTATTTATCTCTCAAGAGATCAATCCCTATTTGGCCGAAGAGACGCCAATTCGCATGCTGAACCGCCAATTACCTGAGTGGTGTCAGAATGCAGGTTTTGAAACTCGCACGTTTATGCCGAAGTTCGGCGATATTAACGAACGCCGGAACCAGTTGCATGACGTAATCCGTCTGTCGGGGGTTAACCTTATCATTGCGGATGGCGATCATCCGCTGCTCATTAAGGTGGCCAGTATCCCCTCTGCACGATTGCAGATATACTTTATTGACAACGATGACTACTTCCATCGTCGTAAGGGACTTGTGGACGAGGCGGGTAAGGAGTATGCCGATAATGATGAGCGTTGTATCTTCTTCGCTCGCGGTGTGTTAGAGACGGTGAAGAAACTGCGCTGGACACCGAGTATCATCCAATGTTCGGGTTGGATGGCTGCTTTGGTGCCGCTGTATCTCAAGAAAGCGTATGCCGACACACCGTTCTTCGCGAATGCGAAAGTGGTGCTCGCGTTGGATAATAACGAATATACTACGGCTTTTGGTACGAGTTTTGCCGATAAGATAATGATTGAGGGTATTCAGTCGTACCACTTGAGAGGTATAGCCGGTTTCCCGGTCGGATACGAGGAGTTGATGCGTTTGGCAATAGACAACTCGGACGCTATCATCTGTGCCGGCAAGGGTATCAATCAGCGCGTGATGAACTATGCGCAGACTAGCGGCAAACCCATGCTTGAGTTTACCGAGAATCAAGAAGATTATGTAGCGTTTTACAAACGCATATTGGAGAATGACGTGGAGAAATAGGATTATATTAGTTGCTGCGATAGCTTGTGGGTTGATAGGTTGTAAGAACGATTCGTCTTTGGCGGGCAGTGCTGTCTTGGAGGAAGAGGACGAGATCTTAGTGAGAGAAGACACCTTCCCGTTTGTCTCTTTCATTGATACATGCGATTATGTTGTAGCAGGAGCCGATTCATTCTTAGTAGGAGAGCGGCATACCGAATCGGGAGTTATCCGAGCGGATTTGCTTACGCAGTTAGCATGTCCGGAGGGTTATGAGTATCCGAAGAATGTGGAGTTTGACTCGATAAGGATTTTCCTATACTATAGTTCTTGGACGGGGGATGACCTCACCCCGTTATCCATCAATATGTACGAGATGGACAGGGCTACATTGCAATATGCTCCCAATCCTCCGTATCACACGAATGAGGATTTGAGTCAGTTCTGCTCGTTGAGTGACGAGACGCGTATCTTAGAGCACGAGCGAATCATAGTGGCGGAGCGTTATCAGGACTCGGCGTATTCGTTGACGATGGAAAAATATCAGCCGATGATAGCGTTTACAGTAGACCCCAACAGCGCCTTCTTTGAGCGTTTTACATCGCATCGGAAATATACCACACAGGACGACTTTAATGAGAATATCTTTAAGGGCTTGTATATCACCTCGGACTTCGGTGGTGCTACGGTTCTGCATGTGAATGACGTGACGATGCAGGTCTATTATCATTTCACGTACGAGACCTTCCAACATCAGGACACCACCATCTATGACGTGAAGGGGTTCTATGCCAATTCCGAGGTGAAACAACTCAATCGGTTTATCTATGAGGACCGTACGAAGTTATTAACGGATCTACAATCCGATTCGTTATACGATTATTTGGTCGCTCCGGCAGGTGTCTATACCTATATCGATCTGCCCATGCGTCAGATGTACGATTCGATCATAGGAGATCAGTATAAGACGAAGACGGCTTACGTCAACTTGGCACAACTGAAGGTGCAAGTCTATGATAGCGTTTGGGTGACGGATCAAACGAAGAATGCCCGTTTGGCAGGTCAAGCGAGTCATGTGCTGTTGATTCGTGCGGGCGAAAGCAATAGCCGTATCCACTCGTTCTTTGAGAATAAGGAACTGCCGACTGATACGGTGGCGGTACTCAGTAGCCTGTATTCGGGAGTGGATGAGAATGGAAACACAATCCATTACTACTCGTTCGATATATCCACACTGCTGACTAATGTCTTGCATTCCGACCCGTCTCAGTTCTCTTTGGGACAGCACACCTTGCGGATGGCGATGGTGCCCGTGTCCGTGGTTTCGTCTTCTTCGTCTTCGTATAGTAGCAGTAGTATTGTTTCTATTAAGGAAGCGCAGGACGTATCCGCTACGCGCTTATATAGCGAAAAAAATCCTGCAGCGCACATGACACTGCAGGTTGTAAGTTCGTTATTCTCTAATGTTTATCGTTAGATCTCTTCTTACAAAATAGCTTGGTAAGCCTCGGCATCCATAAGGGTGTCCAGTTCGGCAGCGTTGGTCAAGCGAACCTTGATCATCCAACCTTCGCCGTAAGGATCGTTGTTCACTTTCTCAGGAGCATCGTTCAATGCTTCGTTGATCTCAATCACTTCACCGCTGGCGGGCATATTCAAGTCAGAAACAGTCTTAACGGCCTCTACCGAACCAAAGACTTCACCTTGTGCGAGCGTCTCGCCTTCCGTGTTGATATCTACAAAAACAATCTCACCTAACTCGGATTGAGCATAATCCGTAATGCCTACATAGGCCTCTTCACCTTCCACACGAATCCATTCGTGCTCTTTGGTGTACTTCACATTTGTTGGAAAATTCATGATATAAACTTATAAAATGGTTAATTATTTAGTTGCTTTGATTTGATCTCCTAAGGCCGACATAGCGCAACGGAAACCGATGGTGCTAGAGCACTTGGTCTGGTCTAAGTAACGACGCGTAGAGGGGTTGAGCCAATAGATACGATCGTTCCACGAACCACCTTTATATACACGCGTAGTCTCGGTGATGGTCGGAGCTAAGATATCCGTAGGATCTCTCTTGACGGTACCGGAAGCCGCCGTGTCCGTAACGAAGAGAGGAAAATCGGTCTTAACACTATAAGCAAACTCGCCATCACGAGCAGAACGTTTGTCCCCACCGCTTACGACTTCGCGCAGAACACACCCCAGAGAGTCCAAGATAACACGACCATTCTCAATCACAGGATTGGTGAAGATGTTTCCGCGGAAAGAGTTATATTCGGTAACCTCTTGGTTACTGGTCTCGCGATAAACATCCAATACCCATTCGTTGACGTTACCCGCCATGTTGTACAATCCGAAATCGTTCGGACCAAAAGCATCTACAGGAGCGGTGGTTACATAACCATCATTGAGGGCTCCACTGACACCCATCATGTCGCCTCGACCACGGGTGAAGTTAGCACGCATCATACCTTTAACATCTTTGCCTAAGTCACGAGGATGATAACCGGACCAAGGATAGGTCTTACCCTCGATGGTCAATCCGTCTTCCCCTGCCACAGGAGCGTAAGCCGCAAACTCCCACTCCGCTTCGGTCGGGAGACGATAGTCAATCACGGTGATACCATCCGTACGATTGGCTTTGCGAGCATTGCCGTTACCGTCATATAAGGCCTTACGACCACCTTCGGGGTTATAGAAATTGTCTAAATAGTATTTCTCCGTATTGAAAACAAACTTGTCACGAATATATTCGTAATTAGGACGATACATGTTCTGTCCCTCTTCGCCCGTACCTTCGCTTTGCACTTCTACGGGATCCATCCAGTAACCGGTCGCCGCTTCCCATTGCTCCTTCGCTGCCTCATCGTAGATAGGATTGAGCGAAGCAAAATCGGGATAATTCAACAAACCTGCCTGAATGAGCAAGAGCTCGTTCACGCGGTCGGTACGCCATTGACAATAACGCATCGCTTGTTCCCACGATACACCCACTACAGGGTAGAAGGAGAACATCGTACTCTCGTAATAGTTCTCAATCAAAGGCTCGTTGTATGCCAGATCGTCCTTCCAAACCGACTGGTCGGGACTGGCTTTCTGTACCAACTCGGGAGCAACTTGACCAAACACACACTGTACCCAGTGAACATACTCACGCCAGTTGAGGTTCGTAATCTCATATTTATCCATGAAGAAAGAACTAACCGTAATCGTACGGTGAGCATTGTTACGAGGAGCGGTGATGAACTCATCCGTCTCACCAATCGTAAACACACCTCCCTCAATGGGAACCATTCCAATAGGAGCAGCGCATAAACCTTCGGCCGCTTGGAAGTTCGTGGTCTTCGTGTCAAAATAATTCCAACCGGTAGTGTTAGAAACTTTAGTGTTCAATTCTCTCTTGTTTCCGCATGCGCAGAGGGTAATTAACCCAATCAAAAGCAAACATTTTGTGTACTTCATATCACGTGATTTTATTTTCAGCCTGCAAAGGTACAAAATATTTTTGAATTACCCAACAATTTTTTGCAAAATGTGAAGAAAAAATGCTTTTTTTCCAAAAAAATGATTTTTTTTTGCATTAAATGGGTTGAGATTTGGGATTTTGCGAGATTTTTTGTAATTTTGTCGTCCATTTTGAAAGATGTCATCGCCATACGTCATAGGGATACTGAATATCACCCCGGATAGTTTTGCTCAATCAGGGGAAAAAATGGATGTGTCTTCGGTGGTAGATCGAGCTCTTTCGATGGTGGAAGAAGGCGCGTATGGGTTAGATATCGGGGCGGTGGCTACCCACCCGGGTGCGGCTCCTGTCTCTAAAGAGGAGGAGGAACGTCGGTTAAGCGAGGTGTTACCTGCTATCCGTCGAGCGTTGCCGAATACCCCCTTGTCGGTGGATACCTATCGCGCCGATATAGCGGAACGTGCCATAGAGATGGGCGTGGATGTGATCAACGACATCTCCGGAGGACAGTGGGACGAACGGATGTGGGACGTCGTAGCAAAAGCGAGAGTGGGGTATGTGTTAGGACATACCTTGGGAACGGTGACCGATCCGACGAAGGAGGGGCAGTATACGGACCTGATGGCGGATATATTGGATTATTTTGTTCGTCGTTTGGATAACCTCCATCGCAAAGGCGTGAGCAAGGTGATTATCGATCCCGGGTTCGGGTTCTCGAAGACGACGGAACAGAACCTGTACTTATTGGAGCATCTGCAATACTTGCAATGGTTAGATACACCGGTGATGGTCGGTATATCGCGCAAGCGAATGATATATGAACCTTTAGGTGTGAAACCTACTTCGCCCCAAGCGTTGGAGGCGAGTCTGCAAGCCGAACGTATCGCTTTGCAGAAAGGGGCGAAATACCTACGTGTACATGATGTAAAAGAAACAGTAAAACTATGTTAGGACTTCATTTTGGCATCAAAGATGTGATCGACATCTTATTGGTAGCAACCATCTTATATTATGGTTACGTCATTTTGCGTCGTTCCGGAGCGGCTAACTTGTTCTGGGGAATCTTCGCGTTCTTGGTTATCTGGGTGTTAGTCAGTTTCGTCTTCCAATTGGAGTTGACGGGCGCCTTGTTCGACCGTATCATCAGTGTGGGCGCGATAGCGTTGATTGTCCTCTTCCAAGAGGAGATACGCTCGTTCTTCTACCATGTAGGCTCGCGGTTTAGTGCCTTTAAGATACAAAGTAAGATGGTGCGAGAGGAGGAACGCGAACAACAGATACAGCAGATTATGTCCGCTTGTATGACCATGTCGCAAGAGAAAGTGGGGGCCCTCATTGTGCTGAGAAACAAACAAGAGCTGAGCGTTTTTATGGATACGGGAGAGAAAGTGGATGCCGTTATTTCGGCTCGATTGATACGGAACCTGTTCTTCAAGAACTCGCCTTTGCACGATGGCGCAATGTTCATTAGTAAGAACCGCATCGAGTGTGCAGGATGTATCTTACCCGTGTCGAGAAATAGGGACCTGCCTACTTTCTATGGACTTCGCCACCGTGCGGCATTAGGTCTGACCGAAGTGACAGACGCGACTTGTATCGTCGTCTCGGAGGAAACGGGAAGTATATCCGTCGCACAATCGAAGATGCTCAAGATGGTGACCGAGTCGGAATTAAGGGCTATATTATATAAGGAATTAAATTAATATATATATGTATAAACGCACATTAGTAACATCCGCACTGCCGTATGCTAACGGACCGGTGCATATTGGACACTTAGCAGGGGTCTATGTTCCTGCTGACATCTATGTCCGCTATCTTCGTCTAAAAGGAATACCCGTCTTGTTTGTGGGCGGTAGTGATGAACACGGCGTTCCCGTAACCATCCGTGCTCGTAAAGAGGGAATCACCACGCAAGAGGTGGTGGATCGCTATCACTCGCTGATTAAGAGATCGTTTGAACAGTTCGGTATCTCGTTTGATGTCTATTCGCGTACTACCTCTGCCATCCATCATCAGTTCGCTTCGGATTATTTCCGTAAGTTATACGATGAAGGCAAGTTCGTAGAACAAACCACCGAGCAGTTCTTTGATCCCGAGACGCAGGAGTTCTTGACCGACCGTAATATCAAGGGCGAATGTCCTCGCTGCCACGCACAAGGTGCCTACGGCGACCAATGCGAGAAATGCGGTGCCACCCTTTCACCCGACGAACTGATCAATCCGTATAATGCGGTCAATGGTAACCCCTTGACCAAGAAAGCGACCTCACACTGGTATCTGCCGTTGGACCAATACCAGTCGTGGCTCGAGAACTGGATTCTTGAGAGCCATAAAGAGTGGCGCCCGAATGTGTATGGACAGTGTAAGTCGTGGCTCGATGGCGGACTCAAACCGCGTGCCGTGACCCGAGACCTGGATTGGGGAATCCCCGTGCCCGTAGAAGGAGCCGACGGCAAAGTCCTATATGTATGGTTCGATGCGCCCATCGGATATATATCGAACACCAAGGAACTCTGCGACGCACAACCCGATAAATACGGAAAGTGGGAGACGTGGTGGAAAGACCCCGAGACCCGTCTTATCCATTTCATTGGGAAAGATAATATCGTGTTCCACTGCATCGTCTTCCCGTCGATGCTCAAAGCTGATGGCAGTTATATCCTGCCCGATAATGTTCCGTCTAACGAGTTCTTGAACCTCGAAGGCGATAAGATCTCCACTTCTCGTAACTGGGCAGTATGGCTCAACGAGTATCTGGATGACTTCCCCGGCAAGCAGGATGTGCTTCGGTATGTGCTGACCGCGAATGCGCCCGAGACCAAAGACAACGATTTCACATGGGCGGACTTCCAAGCGCGTAACAACAACGAACTGGTCGCTATCTATGGAAACTTCGTCAATCGTGCTTTAGTGCTGACGCAGAAATACTTTGAAGGTAAAGTGCCTGCTTGCCATGGGCTTAATGATTATGACAAAACCACCTTGGCGGAGTTTGCTAATGTGAAGGCACAACTTGAAGAACTGTTAGAGAACTTCCGCTTCCGTGATGCACAGAAAGAGGCTATGAACCTCGCCCGTATCGGAAATAAGTACCTCGCCGATACCGAACCATGGAAGATGGCGAAGACCGATATGGAGCGTACTGCCACGATCCTGCACTTGGCTTTGCAGATTGCCGCTAACCTCAGTATCGCTTTTGAACCCTTCCTGCCCTTCTCGTCCGCTAAACTGCGCGAGATGTTAGCTATGCCCGAAGTCAATTGGAACCGTTTGGGTGCCATCGACTTGTTAGAGGAAGGACATGTCTTAGGCCAAGCCAGTCTGCTCTTTGAGAAGATCGAGGACGAGACCATACAAAAACAGTTGGATCGTTTAGCCCGTATCAAAGCCGAAAACGAGGCTAAAGCCAAAGAGGAGGAAGCGAAGAACTGGAAACCCGCGGCTGTCAAAGCGGATACGAACATCGACGAGTTTGACAAAACGGATATCCGTGTGGCAACGGTGTTAGAGTGTGTACCCGTGAAGAAGTCCGAGCGTCTGCTGCAATTTAAGTTAGACGATGGTATGGGCGGCAGAACGATTCTTAGTGGTATAGCACAGTCCTATCCCGATCCGTCGGTGCTGGTAGGGAAGCAAGTGCTTTTTATTGCGAACTTCCCTCCGCGTAAGATGATGGGTATTGAGAGCCAAGGAATGATCTTGTCCGCAGTGGATGCTGACGGCAAGTTAGTCGTTACAACGGTCTCTAAACCGGTCAAAAATGGGGCACAAGTAGGCTAAAATTGGAAAAAGTGCTGTTTTTTGTACAAAAATTGCGAAAAAATTTGCGTATATGAAAAAAAAGCAGTACTTTTGCACTCGCTTTCGTTTGAAAGTGGTCGCTCGCTCTGTCGAGCTCGCGGCGGGGTAGCTCAGCTGGTTAGAGCGCATGATTCATAATCATGAGGTCCCCGGTTCAATCCCGGGCCCCGCTACCAAGAGACGCAACCATTCGGCTGCGTCTCTTTTTATTTTCTTCTTTTGCGGTGCGGACGCAAAACGCGCCCTACCCGTAACTAAAAAGGTATTCGCTTGCGCGGATACCTTTTTGCGGTGCGGACGAGACTCGAACTCGCGACCTACGGCGTGACAGGCCGGTATTCTAAACCAACTGAACTACCGCACCAGGGACTTTCTCTCTCGAAAGCGGGTGCAAAGGTACGACATTTTTTTGATATGACCAAATTTTTTTGATGTTTTTTTTCAAAAAAATGCATTTTTCTCGATTTTTAGGGGTGGAATAGGCAAAAAATGAGGATTTTTGTGGATAGTATTTGTATATTTCCTAATTTTTTTGTACCTTTGCACGTCTTTTTGAATAGAAGATAATGTCACGCATTCAAGACGAAAATAAAGTGTATGAGTTTTTTCGCCCGTTTGTAGATTGGATGTTCCGACATTCTTATCGGCATTTCCAATATGTAGGGCTGGAAAACATACCCCAAGATGGTGCTATTATTTTTGCGCCTAATCATACCAACGCCCTTTGTGACGCAATGTGTATCTTAGGCATTGACGGTCGGCGCAAAGTGTTTGTAGCTCGTGCCGATATCTTCAAAAATCCTAAACAAGCTAAGCTTCTCAATTTCTTCAAGATCCTTCCTATCAATCGCCTGCGCGATGGACTGGAGGCCGTTCGACATGACGATGAGACAATGGATAAGGCGGTGGAGGTGCTGAACGATGGCGTTCCTTTCTGCATCCTACCCGAAGGTACACATCGCCCCAAACACTCGTTGCTGCCCCTAACAAAAGGAATCTTCCGTATCGCACTGAGAGCCAACGATAAGTTCGGCCACGAAAAACCGGTTTATATCGTGCCGGTAGGATTGGAATATGGGGATTATTACCACCTATGGGACTCGCTGACGGTGAATATCGGTAAACCCATCAATGTGACGCAGTTCGTGAAGGATGTGCAAGCCAATGCGACAGTGGAACTGACGCAACCGCAGATCATCAATATGCTACGAGACGAACTGACCGATCGCATGCGTGAACAGATCTTGTGGGTGCCCGACGATGAACATTACGAGGAGAATCTTAAGAAGTTACAAGAGAATCCACCCGCACCCTTTGATAAGTTCAAGAAGCATAGGATTCCGCGTTGGGCTCTGCTGATCTTACTTATATTGATGACACCCCTCTTTGTGGTGTGTGCTGCCGTGACATTACCTATCTGGCTGGTTTGGTTTATTATTCGTGGGAAGTTTAAGGATCCCGCCTTCCATAATTCTGTACAATATTTATGGCAACTGATTTGTATTCCGCTGTTGTTCTTTATTCAAGCTCCCTTCTGGATCTTCTTCCAAGAGTACTTGTATCAAGTGCGACAGTATCAGAAGGGCGGATAGGCGGATAGGCGGAAAGGCGAATAAACAAAAAAAGAGAAAAGATGTTATGATTAGAGTTTTTGTGATTTTGGGGCTGTATATTGTGGCTCCGGTGGTGATTATTGAGGCTTTTAAGCATTGGACGTGGGCGCAGAAGATTGGTACCGTTGTGTTGGCGTATGCCGTAGGAATCATTTTAGCCTTGTCGGGGGCTTGTTCGTTTGAAGTAGGAACGGCAGCTGCGGCAACGTTTGGCAAAGTGCAGTCGTTGATTATGAGTGTGGCGGTACCGTTGGCTATTCCGTTGATGCTGTTTAACTGCGACTTCAAACTATGGACGAAAGCGCTGCCAAAGACCATTTGGGCGCTTGTAGGTGGTGTCGTAGCGGTGGTGATCTCGGTCGTTACCGGTTATCTGATTTTCCGTAACCAAGGTATTCCCGAGATAGAAAAGGTGTCGGCAATGATGACGGGTATCTATACGGGCGGAACGATGAACTTCAACGCCTTGGGGGCTTCGTTAGGGGTCGATAAGTCCGTGATGGCTATCGTGCTGGCGTTTGAGATGGTGCTCACTACACCTTATATATTTTTTATAATAGGAGGCGGCTATAAGATCTTCCGTAAGATTTTGCCGTATGAGGATGTGACGCGTCGTGGTCGCAAGGACAGTGCGGATATCCCAACGGGTGATGTAGAGAACTACCGTGGTATGTTCAAGAAAGGGAATGTAGGGGGGATGTTCCTCGGTTTGGGACTGAGTGTGCTGTTCTTGGCTATTGGAGCGGGACTGAGTTTGCTTATTACGGGTAATTTGAACGAGTTGGTGGTGATATTGACCATCACGACGTTGGCGATTATTGCCTCGTTCTTCAAGAAAGTGAGAGAACTGCCTAAGACGTTTGAGTTGGGTATGTTCTTTATTCTTATTTTTAGTGTGATTGTGGCATCGCTCTTTGATATCCATAGCCTCAATGGCGGTGCGATGATGATTGGCGCGTTAGTGGCTTGGATTATGGTTATGAGTGCGCTGATTCACTTGGCGTTCTGCCGAGCAATGAAAGTCAGTGGCGATTTATTCACGGTGGGGCAGGTGGCGCTGCTTTGTTCGCCTCCGTTCGTTCCTCCGGTAGTAGGCGCAATGAAAAATAAAAAAGTGTTACTCAGCGGTATAGTGATAGGATTGGTCGGGTACGCGATAGGTACGTACCTCGGTGTGGCGATAGCATGGCTGCTGCCGTTGTTATAGTGTAGAGGAGTAGAGGGGTAGAGGAGTAGGGTAATAAAAATTTATCAAATGAAAAAAGTATTGGTTTTGGGGCTGGCGACGGCATTAGTGATGCCGTTGGCTGCCAAGAAAGCTCCCAAACCCGCAGAAGTGGATTCATTAGGTAGGAAGATCAAGACGGGTTGGAACTTTGGTGTTTTGCCTTCCGTAGCTTACGATGCCGACTACGGATTTCAAGGTGGGTTATTAGGCAATGTTTATTACTATGGCGACGGGAAACAGTATCCCGAGTATATCCACTCCATCTATGTGGAGGGGGCTTATACAACCAAGCATCATGGTATCTTCCGCGTCAATTACGATAGTAAATACCTTATTCCCCATCATCGCCTGACGTTAGACGCAACGTATCTGCCCGATGCGATGTGCGACTTCTATGGCTTTAACGGCTATCAGAGTAAGTTTAACTCCGATTGGGTAAAGTGGAACAAGAATCCTGAGAAAATGCACAATCCCGAGGACTATCGTTCGCGCGTGTTCTATAAGTATAAACGCGACCTTATTCGTTTTGCTGCGGATATAGAGGGTACTATCTATAAGAACCTCAAGTGGAACACGGGTTTAGGTGTGCTCGGATATATCGTAAACGATTGCGATATCCACATGCTCAATGGTAAGAAGAACGTGTACGACCCCGAGAAGAAACACTACGAGCAGAAAGCGTTAGATCCCGATGCAGGTAGCCTATATAAGAACTACCAAGAGTGGGGACTGATTAGCCAAGACGAGAGTAGGGGAGGTTGGCATCCTTACGCTCGTGCAGGTATAACGTACGACACACGCGACAAGCGTCAAGGACCGAACAAAGGTATCTGGACGGACTTGTTCTTTACCTATAACGCAGCTTTTAATGCGGCATACGGTCAGCAAGCCAAAGCGGGTTTTAATAACCTACAGTTTAACTTCACGTTCCGCCATTATGTCCCCTGTTTCGTGGATAGAAAAGGCATCCAAAGGGTGACATTCGCCTATCGTTTGGGTGTGCAGAACCTGATAGCCGGTAATACGCCCTTCTATATGGATAACTACCTCAATACGCTCTTTATCCAGCGCGTACTGTACGAGAACTTAGGCGGTGGGAACTCCATTCGTGGTATGATGTGCAATCGTATCTTAGCCAAGGGAGTAGCGTATGCGAATGTGGAGTTCCGCTTCCGCGTGGTGGATTTTGATATCGGTCATCAACATTTCTTTGTGGGACTCAACCCGTTCTTCGATTTAGGAATGGTGACGCAACCGTATCAACTCAACGATCTGTCGATGGCCAGAACCGGACGCTCATTGGCTGAGAATGTGGTCCTGAGCGGGAAGGATTATAATCAGTATTTCTCCGACCATGAAAAATCAGACACCTATCGTCCTCATATGACGGCAGGTGTCGGATTGAAGATTGGCATGAACGAGAACTTCGTTCTCTCTGCTGATTGGGCAATGCCGGTGAACGAGAAATACTACATGAAGCAAGATAACAACAAACTCGCCAACTTCTATGTGAAGATGGGATATCTGTTCTAATAAATTCGGTGAGATAGAGTAAGTAGCGAAGCCAAGAATAATTACACAAAGAAGACTCACATCTGTGAGCCTTCTTTGTAATTAAGATTCCCCTAAAACTGGAAATGGGAAATCGTACTTAGTCTTTGAACTTAGCGCAGATGAACTCGCGGTTGAGGCGAGCGATATTCGCCAAACTAACCGACTTAGGACACTCGGCAGCGCAAGCACCGGTATTGGTGCAGTTACCGAAGCCTAACTCATCCATCTTGGCAATCATTGCCTTAGCACGTTTGGCTCCCTCAATCTTTCCTTGCGGAAGCAGAGCGAGTTGGCTAACCTTAGCGGCCACGAAGAGCATCGCACTACCATTCTTACAAGCTGCTGCACAAGCACCGCAACCGATACAAGAAGCTGCGTCCATAGCTTCATCCGCTACGGGTTTGGGAATAGCAATCGCGTTAGCGTCAGGCACGCCACCGGTGTTCACAGAGACGAAACCACCGGCTTGCATGATCTTGTCGTAAGCCTGACGGTCTACCATCAAGTCCTTGATAACAGGGAAAGCACGAGAACGCCAAGGTTCAACGGTGATCGTTTCCCCATCTTTGAACTTACGCATGTGCAGTTGGCACGTGGTGATAGCACTGTCGGGACCATGAGGATGGCCGTTGACATACATCGAGCACATACCGCAGATACCCTCTCGGCAATCGTGATCGAAAGCAATCGGGTCCTTATGCTCGGCAATGAGTTGCTCGTTGAGAATATCCATCATCTCCAGGAACGAAGCACCTTGGAAGATGTGATTGAGTACGTAGGTCTCAAAATGACCTTGCGCTTTGGGGCCTGCTTGTCTCCACACGCGCACTTTGATATTGATATAGGAATCCATAATCGTTAAGCTTTATAGTTACGTGTTTTACGTTCGGTGAATTCGTAGTCGAGAGGCTCTTTGATGAGTTCGGGTTCGCTGTCCTCACCGGTATATTTCCAGCAAGCAACATAACTGAACTTATCGTCTTGACGCAAGGCTTCACCTTCCTCCGTTTGATACTCCTCACGGAAGTGACCACCGCAAGACTCCTCACGGTTGAGAGCATCCACTGCCATCAAACGACCAATCTCAATGAAGTCACTCAGACGCAATGCTTTCTCCAATTCGTTGTTCAAACCATCGGCTTGACCCGGGATATAAACATTCGTCCAGAACTCCTTCTTGATAGCGTCAATCTTCTCGATAGCCGTCTTCAAACTTTCTGCCGTACGACCCATACCTACGAAGTCCCACATAATAAGACCCAGTTCCTTGTGGATGGAATCTACAGAGCGTTTACCTTGAATAGCCATCAAGCGGTCAATCTTATCTTGGATACCCTTCTCCGCTTGTGCGAACTCAGGTAGGTCGGTGGACATACGAGGTACACCAATCTGGTCAGAGAGGTAGTTCTGAATGGTATAAGGAATAACGAAATAGCCGTCTGCCAGACCCTGCATCAATGCGGAAGCACCAAGGCGGTTCGCTCCATGGTCGGAGAAGTTAGCCTCACCAATACAGAACAGACCCTTGATAGAGGTTTGCAGTTCATAATCTACCCAGATACCACCCATCGTATAGTGGATAGCAGGGAAGATCATCATCGGGTTCTCGTAAGGATTCTCGTCCACGATCTTCTCGTACATCTGGAAGAGGTTACCATATTTCTGCGCAACCACATCCTTGCCGAGGCGTTGGATAGCATCCGAGAAATCCAAGAACACTGCCAAACCGGTGTTGTTCACACCATAACCCTTATCGCAACGCTCTTTAGCGGCACGCGAAGCCACATCACGAGGAACAAGGTTACCGAAAGCCGGATAACGACGCTCCAAGTAGTAGTCACGATCCTCTTCGGGGATATCACGACCCTTAATCTCTCCGCGTTGCAGTTTCTGCGCATCTTCGAGTTTCTTAGGAACCCAAATACGACCATCGTTACGGAGGGACTCGGACATCAATGTCAGTTTAGACTGGAAATCACCATGCTTAGGAATACAAGTGGGGTGAATCTGTGCGTAGCAAGGGTTAGCAAAATAAGCACCCTTACGATAGATCTGCATCGCTGCCGAACCATTAGAAGCCATCGCATTCGTGGAGAGGAAGAACGTGTTACCATAACCACCGGAAGCGATGACAACGGCGTGACCGAAGTAACGCTCAATACGACCCGTCACAAGGTTACGAGCAATGATACCGCGAGCGCGTTCAACACCGTCAGCGTCCTTGATGAGAACGACATCTAACATCTCGTGACGATTGTACATCTTCACTTTGCCTTTACCAATCTGACGACTCAATGCACTATAAGCACCGAGCAGCAGTTGTTGACCGGTTTGACCCTTCGCATAGAAAGTACGAGATACTTGTGCACCACCGAACGAACGGTTGTCCAGCAGACCACCGTATTCGCGAGCAAAAGGAACACCCTGTGCCACACATTGGTCAATGATGTTGTTACTTACTTCTGCCAAACGATAAACGTTTGCTTCACGAGCGCGATAGTCGCCACCCTTGATGGTGTCGTAATAAAGACGATAGATAGAGTCACCATCGTTTTGGTAGTTCTTCGCGGCATTGATACCACCTTGTGCAGCAATAGAGTGCGCACGACGAGGGCTATCTTGGATGCAGAAGTTAAGGACATTAAAGCCCAACTCTGCTAAGGTAGCGGCTGCGGAAGCACCGGCCAGACCGGTTCCTACAACGATGATATCCAAACGACGTTTGTTGGCAGGATTGACCAGTTTTTGATGGTCCTTGTAGTTTGTCCATTTCTTCTCTAATGGACCCTGCGGAATCTTCGCCATCTCGGGCGTGATGATTTGCGCAGTTTCAGTTTTCTTTGTTGCCATAAACTTATTTACTATTTGACAATTTACGATTTACCATTTACATTTTACCATTTATTTACGCAAGCATCAATCCGATGCCCATACCGAGGTAGTAGAAAACTACAATAGCGAAAGGAGCTACAACGAGGGAAGCGAAGATAGTACCAATCACTTTGATGCGTTTGAGCCAAATAAGATTGCTCCAACCAAGGGTCTGAAGAGCAGACCAAATACCATGGTTGAGGTGGAGCCACAAAGCCGCTAACCAAATAAGGTAAAGCACGCACAGAACAATACTCCAAACTCCATTGCCGGCGAACATAAACTTCACTAAACCGGCACCGTCTTGAGGATCAAAAGCACTGGTCTCAATGCCGGTCAACTCAGCAAACTGCATCTTAAACCAGAAGTTAGCCAAGTGCAATACCAAGAACCCGATAACGCAGATACCCAGCACAAGCATGTTTTTTGACTCCCAATCTACGCCTTGCTGACGAGCGGTAACCGCATAACGGTCCGTACCACGAGCACGTAGGTTTTGGATGGTGAGATAAAAGGCATAGCAAAAGTGGACGAAGATAAGGAAAGCTAATCCTAACGTTCCCACAATTGCGTACCAGTTGGCTCCTAAAATGGAGCAGATCCAGTTATAAGCCTCCTCCGAAAAAACCAAAGCCACGTTCATGCAGCCATGGAAGAGCAGGAAAAAAACCAGACACAAGCCAGTAATACTCATTACGAGTTTACGACCAATAGATGAATCTTTTAACCACATAATAAAATGGATTTTTAATGATGAATTTATAAATGATGTATTTAATAATTGTTTTTTTCGTAATTAGGCGTGCAAAGATACGAAAAAATTTGCATATATGCAAAAAAAGTTGTACTTTTGTAGCAAATTTTGTGAAAACATGAAAAAATCCGTCCTTTTTTTGGCTCTTTTGAGCAGTTGTGCCCTATTTTCGGCACCCAATGCCAAGTATTTGAATTATATTAACCAATGGAAACAAACTGCCCTTGAACAGCAAGTGCATTATGGTATTCCTGCCTCCATTACAATGGCACAAGGTCTATTAGAATCCGCGGCCGGTCAGTCCGAATTGGCACAAAATGCAAACAACCATTTCGGCATCAAATGTACCAGCGACTGGTTGGGCGGTTCGTACTACTACGATGACGACCGCAAAGGCGAATGTTTCCGAGTGTATAATAGTGCGGAGGAGAGTTTTAAGGATCACTCGCTTTTCTTGCGTCGCGATCGATACGCGGCTTTGTTTGAGTTGGATATTGCGGATTATCGCCGTTGGGCAAACGGGTTGAAAGCGTGTGGCTATGCTACTGATCCCAGTTATGCTACCAAACTCATTGCTATCATTGAGGATTATAGTCTGGACACGTTAGTCGGACTGGCAGCCTCTATGCCCGTTGAGCCCACTACTGCAGCAACGCCAACGGTAACGACTACCGTTGCGGCAGCAACCACCATGGCAACTGCTGCGGCAGCGCCGACCATGGGTGAGGAATGGGTAACAGCACGCACCGCCAGAGAAGAACGCAATGCGTTTTATGCCGCTCACCCCAAAGAACGAGTAAACCATACCTCTTATGTATTCGCGCGCGAAGGAGATAGTTATGCCACGATTGCCTATCAACTCAATATGAAAGAACGTAAACTGCGCAAATACAACGATGCTTTAGGACATATACTCAAACCGGGTGATAGGGTGTTTACAACCGTTAAACCACGTTATGTGAGAGGCGAAAAATCCGTGATGTGGGTTCATCCGGGAGAGAGCCTTTGGAGTATCAGCCAACGCGAAGGAATACAACTCAAGACAATCTATGAACTCAACGAAATCGACCCCTCAGTGAAGGTGTTTAAAACTAGACAGAAAATACTTCTTGGCAAGCCTAAGAAGTAATAGTTTAGAGTGGAGAGTTTAGAGTTTAGAGTTTAGAGTAGCCGTCTAGTTGGATAGTTGAAAGAGAATGAAGGGAACACAAAGTATAGGGCAGGCGATAATGGATTTTCTGAGAGAAAATCAATTGGAACAACCTCTGTTAGAGCGGAGGGTGGTGACTTTATGGGCTGAGTTGATGGGACCTACAGTGGCCGGTTTGACGCGTTCGGTGGATGTGCAGAATGGCGTGCTAAAAGTCAAGTTAAGTTCTTCGGCATTGCGTCAGCAGTTGTTTGAATGTCGGTTTGAGTTAGTGAAAAAGTTTAATGAGGCAGTGGGTGCCACTGTGATAAGAGATGTTCGTTTATCCTGAAAACATAGAATCTAAAATAGACTTTACGGCTATCCGTACTCAATTGATGGGCGCGTGTTCGTCCGTATTGGGACGCGAACAAGTGGAGCAGATTACGTTCTTGACAGACAAAGAGCGTATCCTCTTTTTGTTGCGTGAGACAGAGGAACTTGGACATATCATGAGTGACGGTTCGCTCGATTTTCCTCGAGGGGATATCGCTGATGTGAGAGAGGCCGTTGGGCGAATACATGTGGTAGGATTATACCTCAATGAACAAGAACTGTTTGACTTACGTAAGACACTTGACTATGCAGGACGTTTGGACGAGTTCTTCCAACATCTGGACGTTAATAGGTTCCCGATTTGGAGCAAATATAGTTTAGAGTTTAAAGTTGAAAGTTTAAAGAAGCCGTCTAGTTCGGAAGTTGAAAGTTTAAAAGATATTCTGCGTGTGATAGATAGGGTGCTGGATCGTTATGGTCAGTTGTCGGATTCGGCATCGCCGGAGTTGGCTCGTATCCGTAAAGACTTACGGCAAGCGCAAGGCAGTGCGAACCGAGCCTTGATGGGTATTCTGCGTCAAGCGCAAGCAGAAGGAATCGTCGATAAAGATGTAGCACCCACGATGCGTGAAGGGCGTTTGGTTATTCCCGTTCCGCCTGCTTATAAACGCAAGTTAGGAGGAATCGTACACGATGAGTCCGCTACGGGCAAGACGGTATATGTAGAGCCACAACAGGTGGTAGAAGCAAATAACCGCATTCGCGAACTCGAAGGCGAAGAGGGACGCGAACGGATACGTATCTTACAAGCCGTGAGCGGAATACTGCGAGACCAGATGCCGTCTATTCACGAAGCGGAAAAACTATTGGCACACGTGGATTTGGTACGAGCCAAAGTGATTGTGGCGCAACAACAAAAAGCGATTATGCCTCAAGTGAGCGAGGAATCGATTATCGACTTACGCGAAGCGCGGAATCCGATACTCGAAAATAGTTTAAAGTTTAAAGTGGAAAGTTTAAAGAAGCCGTCTAGTTCTGAAGTGGAAAGTTTAAAAGTTATTCCGTTAGATATTAAATTAAAGAAAGAGAATCGTGTTCTCGTTATCTCGGGTCCGAATGCGGGAGGTAAATCGGTATGTCTGAAGACGGTGGGGTTGTTGCAGTATATGTTGCAATGCGGTCTGCTTGTGCCTTTGCGAGAAGATAGTACAATGAGTGTGTTTGAGCACTTGATGATAGATATCGGCGACGAGCAGTCGATGGAGGACGACCTATCGACCTATTCCTCTCATTTACGAAACATGAAAGCGTTTGTGCGTTATGCGAATGAACAAACCTTACTGCTTATTGATGAGTTTGGAACCGGTACAGAACCGCTGTTAGGCGGTGCTATTGCGGAGGCGGTACTGTCGCAGTTAGTGGCGCAAGGCGCCTTTGGGGTGATCACGACCCACTACACGAACCTCAAACATTTTGCGGAAGTGACGGAGGGTGTGCAGAATGGGGCGATGCTCTATGACCGCGGACAACTCAAACCGCTTTTCCAACTCTCGCAAGGTCAAGCGGGGAGTAGTTTTGCCATTGAGATAGCGCGTCAGATAGGGTTGCCGGAAACAATCATTGCTCAAGCCAGCGAACTGGTGGGCAGCGAACACATCGACTACGATAAATCCTTACAAGACATCGCGCGAGACAAGCGTTATTGGGAGAATAAACGACAAAACATCCGCCAACGGGAGAAACATCTGGAAGAGAAAATCGCTTTCTACGAAGGGGAGATAGCCGGTCTTAAGGCCAAGAAGAAAGAGGTGATGGCGAAAGCGCAAGAGGAGGCTGCGGAGTTACTCAAACAGAGTAATGCCACGATTGAACGAACGATTAGAGAGATAAAAGAAGCCAAAGCGGATAAGGAACGCACTCGCGCAGCAAGGGCTAAAGTGGAAAGTTTAAAGTTTAAAGTGGAAAAATCCGGAAATACCGGAAAATCCGGAGATTCAGGAAAGTCCGGTCAGAAGGTGCTGCATGATTTTAAGGACTTGAAGCCGGTGGCGAAGTCGATGGCAGCGCAGAATCCGACAGTGAGCAATACCATTCGTCAGCATAAGTTGCGTTTTGAGCGCACATTGGATTTGCGAGGCTTGCGGGCTGATGAGGCATTGGAGCAGACGATCGCGTATATAGATGACGCTATCATGGTCGGAGCGGGCGAGGTGACGATCTTACACGGTACGGGTACGGGCGCATTGAAACAGTTAGTGCGCGAATACTTGAAAAAACGCAAGTTAGACTTCCGTGATGGAGATATAGACCATGGTGGTGCGGGCGTGACGATGGTCGATTGTTAAGCAAACAGGATAGATACGAGTTGTTGGCTCAGGGAATGAATGTCCCACGGAGCCAATATTTTTTTACGTTCTTCGATATGGTCTTGGGTGAAGGGTCGCGCCATCTTCTCTTGGCATAAAAGGGCTAATTCTTCCGGGGAGTTGCCTATGGAGCATGCACAAGCAAGAGTGGTTCCCACTAACATCGAATCGTTCGCCACAATAAATCGTCCTTGATAGAGGGCGTTGATGAGTTTGAGTTTGATGCCCGTACCCTGGAATGTGAGCATCAAATGAATATGTGCGGTTGCAATCAGTTGGTGCATTCGTTCTTGAGAAGGATTATTGACAAGGCAGATATTTTTCTGTTTAGCACAAGCTTGTTGCAAGTGTTTCGATGCCCCTTTACCCGCGATGGTGATAGGAATTTTGGGGATAAGAGGGGCTACTTTTTCTGCAATATAGAGTGCTGCATAATCATTCTCAGCAACGGATAGATTGCCATGGTAGAGTATAAACTCGCCCTTTCCTAAAGCACTTTGCACTTGTTGGTTCTCGTGAAAACAGGGTAGGTAGTAAACGGGTACATTCGGGAATGATTGTCGGAAATGTTGTTCGTCTTGGTGAGCAAGGGCAAAAATACCATTGGCGTTTTGCAGAATGTTCTCAAAGCGTTTTAGGTGGTATGCTTCTATGTGAAAATAACATTTCTTCCATAGATGGGGCGTTGCTTTTCCTAAGGCATGATAGTAATCGTGCTCCACATTGCACTCCCTAAAGAACTTTTTGCGGTTGGCAAGTGCAGGATGATTGAGGTAGAGACAATCCACCAATCCTTCAAACAGAATAGGTGCCTCGTCGGCTAATAAATGATTGATAAGTTCTTTATCTTCTCTGCTATTGACAGCCCAAGGCAGTCGAGAAAACAACTGCGAGAGTCTTAATTTACGTGGATAATAATAGACTTTGCGACAAAGGGATTCCAATTCGGGATGATGGCTCAACTCGCCCTTGTAGGTGCAGTGCAAGGTTATTTCTACTCCCGTTTGTGCGAGTGCTTGAATACGATAAAAAACATCAATGGCACCTCCGTAGGTGGGAGGAAAAGGAATATCAAAACAGATGATGTGTAGTGCCTTGGTCATAGCGATAGGAAGATTTGTTCAAACTGTTGTGCTTGATGTTGGCGGGTAAATTCGGCTTTATGTTGAACGGCTTGTTGGGTAAAACCTTTGGTCTGCCATTCGTGATAGCGGTCTGAAATGAAAGGTTTGACTTCTTCTATAGAGGTGGCTGCGAGTCCGGCATTCGTATAGGCAAAAGCTTGTGCCAAACATTCCTCGTCGGATTCAATGAGCAGCTGTGGTTTCTCCACGCCCAATCCCTCAAAAAATTTCGTGGTCATGATACCATGCGTGCCTTGCGGGTCGGATTTTTGCCCAAGGATAAGAAGAATAGAGGCCTGCTGCATGATGGTACTTATCTGTTCGCGTGGCACATAGTCATGGATAGTCAAATGGACATGGTATGGTTGTGCCATCTGTTTGAGTTCCTCTTCGCACTCGCTGCTTGTATAGAAATCTACATAGATATCGTGCATGGGTAATTGCGATAGGGCTTCAAAGAGCATAAGCGGGTTGCGTTTTTCAAGCGAGTGTAACTGTCCAAGGTAGACGATGCGGAACGTGTCCGAAGGAGTTGCACAGGGGTGTATCTCGTTGACATCAAAGCCGTTGTAGATGCAATGGCAATGAGGGTTATATCGGCTGAGCGTTTGTTGATGCCAAGGGGAAACGGTAGTCACGGCTGCTGCTTGGTGAAGTACCCGATTGCGTCGGCATAAATGGTAGGCATCATAAAGGCGTTTGACTATCCTATCTAACCAAGCGCAAGGAAGGGTTCGTGTGTAGAACCCTTTGGGTCCCCATTGTTCGCGGATGTCCCGTAAGTCGGTGACAAGAGGGCAGTGTAGCTGTTGGGCAATCTTACCGGCTGTTTGCAAGGGGAAATAGTGGTAGGTAGAACAAAAAACGAGGTCGAAGGACCGGTCTCCAATCGTTTGCAAGACATATTGAAGGTATCGTTTCTCTCGTCCTTGTGTGAGTAAGTCGAGCCATCCCGAACGACGAATAGATTGTGGCTCGGGTACTAACTGACAGTCCCATCCTTGTTGGATGAGGTATTGGACAAGGCTCATCACACGAGGAGAATAAGCAGGCGGTTCGATGGCTTCACATAATATGAGGATGGATCGTTTCATTGTTTATGGCTGCCAATAAGGTTAAGCAGTTCGGGATATAGTATGAGGTGATAAAAATCGGTAAAGACATGGTTATGCCAGAGCAATGTCAGTTCCCCGTTGTATTGTTTGACTTTGTCTATCAAGGCTTGGCAATAGTAAAAGGCCTCTTGCTCATTGAGGTGCATATATGGCTCGTTTTGTAGGGTGCAGTCCATGATCGTTAAGGGGTGCAAAACAAGATTCGTGAGTTCAAACGTGACGGGATTGATCCACCGCACAGGACGGGTCGTTTGTAAACGGAAACCGGCTTGATCGGCAAACCCCATCGTATAATCATCCGTTATACCGGCGGTGACTAACGCTTGCATCTTCTCGATGGAGCACCGCAAGAAATGACTGCGGTGCTTTTTTTCTAGATTGTCTAGATTTCCTAGGTTGTCTAGTTTTCCTAGATTTCCTAGTTCATAGTAACTGCTATGCAATCCCAAAAGGGCCCCATGCTCGGTGAGGTACTGAGCGAGCTGACGAAAGTCTTTGCCGCGCAGATTGTATTGCGGATAATCATAGCCTTTGCCGGAAGTGTTCTTGACAAAGTAGATGATCTTTGTTTGGGGCAGTTGTTTGACCACTTGTAGGTCTTGGTTCATCATCCATTCAAACGTGTAGGCGGGGTCGTTGTGAATCTCTTTCCACGCGGCAATCACATCTTTCCAATGTCCTCTTGAAAGCCCTCCAATAGCACCTCGCAGGTGGCGATAGCGGGTGAGAATATCTATGTCGTGTGTGAGATTGATACCCGAAAATCCGGAAGGGAGTAATGGTAAATCCAATGCCTTCATGAGTACGCGACTATACTCGTCAATAAGCGGAATCATTAGGCGGTTGTTCTCTCCGAGAATAGAGTGTTGGGCTAAGAATCGTCCATGTTCATCCCGTTGCGGATTAATCAGTTCTTCTGCGCGAGAGATAAAGAAGGCGGTGTTGTAGATGATATCCGTTGTAAACACAATGGGGCCGTCCTTCGGACTGAAAGATTGCTGCGCTGTAAGACCCCCTTCAGCTGAAAGATCAGGTAAAACCCAATCTTTGCCGAGGTGCCCATTGGCTTGAATGCAAACCCGATATCGGTAGCACTTCGTAGGATCTACGTTGTATGCAACTTGTTTGGCTGCCTCTTTATTTCCATAAAGAAGAAACTCAATAATATATTCTACAATCTCATCCATCAATTCATCATTTCATCAGTCCATCATTCACTAAGGATCTCCCACTCGTACATTTTCTGTTCGAGGGCGTGTTTGATATGTTCGTATTTGGCGAAGTTCTCTTGTGTTTGGTTAGCGGGGTCATTGAGGCTTAGCTCCATCGTTTTTTGTTGTTCTTCCAACTGAGCAATCTCTGCCTCTATTTCGGCTATCTGTTTCTCTTTTTTTCGTTTGGCTGCGGCTTGCGCTTTTTGAGCTTCGTAGTCGAGTTTAGATCCGGATTCTCCGGATATTCCGGATTTTCCGGTTTTCTCGGGGGACTTCTCCAACTCTTGTAGAGAACTCATCTTTTTTCTACGTAGGAAGTCGTAGATTCCCCCGATGTGTTCGCGCACTTTGCCTCCACCGAACTCATACACTTTTTGTACAAGTCCATCGAGGAAATCGCGGTCGTGGCTGACACAAATCACTGTCCCATCGAAGTCTTGTAGTGCTTGTTTGAGTACATCTTTTGAGGGCATATCGAGGTGGTTGGTAGGCTCGTCAAGGATGAGTAGGTTACAGGGTTCGAGCAGTAGTCGTATCATCGCTAAGCGGCTGCGTTCGCCTCCACTAAGCACTTTGACTTTCTTGTCGGAAGCCTCGCCACCGAACATGAAAGCACCTAAGATATCGCGAATCTTAGTCCGTATATCGCCTACGGCGACGCGGTCGATGGTATCAAAAACAGTTTGCGTTTCGTCTAAGAGTGAGGCTTGGTTTTGAGCAAAATAGCCTATCTTGACATTATGTCCAATCTTGAGTGTTCCCTCATAATCGAGTTGACTCATGATACAGCGCACGAGGGTGGTTTTACCTTCTCCGTTTTTTCCGACAAACGCCACTTTCTCTCCACGTCGAATGGTGAGGTTAACATCTTGAATGACGGTGTGGTCGCCAAAGGCTTTGGTGAGGTCTTGAATGATGACGGGAAAATCCCCACTGCGTGGAGCAGGCGGAAAACGTAGATTGAGTCGAGAGGTGTCTTCAAGATCCACTTCGAGACGTTCGAGTTTATCGAGTTGCTTGATACGCGATTGTACTTGTACGGCTTTGGTGGCTTTATAGCGGAAACGTTCGATAAAATCTTCCGTCTCTTGAATCATTTTTTGTTGATTGAGGTAAGCGCGTACCTGTTGGTCGTGTCGTTCTTGGCGAAGGGCAACGAACTTGGAATAGGGTACATTATAATCGTAGATACGACCAAGAGTGATCTCAATGGTTCGGCGGGTGATGTTATCGATGAAAGCGCGGTCGTGGCTGACTACGATGACGGTCATGTTGCTGGCATTGATAAAGTCTTCGAGCCATTGGATAGACTCAATGTCAAGGTGGTTGGTAGGCTCATCTAAGAGGAGCAGGTCGGGGTGCTGAAGTAGGATCTTGGCTAATTCAATACGCATCCGCCAACCTCCTGAGAACTCTGTGCAAGGGCGATGGAAGTCTTTGCGCTCAAACCCAAGACCGATGATTGTGCGATCCATCTCCGCAATGAAACGGGCTTGGTCTTCTCCTTGGAAGATCGTCATCACTTCTTCTTGAAGGGTATTACCATCCTTATGGAGCATCACCTGTGGTAGGTAACCGATGGTGAGGTCGTTATCTCGTGCGATAGTGCCCGATGTAGGGGTATATTCGCCCGCAATGAGGCGGAGAAGGGTTGTTTTGCCTGCTCCGTTCTTTCCGACCAAGGCGATACGGTCTTTCTTGTTGACGAGGAAAGAGATATCGTTGAGGATGGGTCGTGCCGAAAACTCAATGCTAAGATGTTCGATAGATAACATTAGATGTCTAATTCTTCGTAAATGGAGTTTTTACTCTTAAATTCAGGTACAATCTCTTTCATCTTCTTAACCACAAGGAAGGGTTTGTTCGATTCGGCAAGATGAACTAACTCGGTGATGTCTTGTTGCACTTGCTCGTAGTCATATTCTCTGACTTTAGCGATGAGAATCTTCTTATTAGAGGTCGGCAAAGTGGTTTCCTTCTTGTTGAGCAGTTCCTCAAACAGTTTCTCACCCGGACGGAGTCCTGTAAAGACGATCTGCATATCTTCCCCGGGGATGTATCCTGCTAATCGGATCATGTTTTTGGCAAGATTGAGAATCTTCACAGGGTGTCCCATGTCGAAGACGAAGATCTCTCCGCCATTGCCTAAAGCGGAAGCTTCCATCACAAGGCAACATGCCTCGGGAATGGTCATGAAATAGCGAATGATATCGGGGTGGGTGACGGTGACAGGACCTCCTGCCGCAATCTGTTTCTTGAAATAAGGGATGACAGAACCATTGGAGCCGAGAACATTACCGAAACGAGTGGTGATGAATTTCGTGCAGTTGGGATTGTCCTTTTGTAGTTTCTTGAATAGGGACTGAACATAGATCTCTGCGATACGCTTGCTCGCACCCATGATATTGGTGGGGTTAACGGCTTTATCGGTGGAAATCATAATAAAGCGTTCTGCCTTATATTTGACAGCTATATCCGCCATGTTACGTGTTCCCATCACGTTGGCTTGAATAGCTTCGTTGGGGTGCGACTCCATCAAAGGAACATGTTTATAGGCGGCTGCGTGATAGATAATATCGGGTTTATATTCCGAGAAAATCGTTTCTATGCGTTTGCGATTACGAACATCCGCAATCAAAGGAACAAAGTTCGCATTAGGAAACTCATTATGTAAATCAAGAATAAGGCTGTGTAGGGGCGATTCTGCTTGCTCCACAAGAATGGTGATTCGTGGGTTAAACTTCTGTATTTGCCGAACAAGTTCGGAACCTATACTGCCTGCGGCACCGCTGACAAGTACAATCTTATCTTGTATGGTAGAAAGCACATTATCTGTATCAATGGTAATGGTCGGTCGCTCAAGTAGATCCTCAATTTGAATGCTGTTAATGCGAAGAAGGTGTTTCTTTTGCTCTTCAGATGTGTCGTCATCGTAGAGGTTAAAGTTTGAAGTGGTAAGGATATGGATATTGTTTTTAATGAGTATCTGTAAGTCCTTAGCCGGAATAGAAGAACCAAGATTTGCAGAAGTAAAGATGATATATCGTATGCCACGAGTGTGCATATAATCCATCGTTTTTTGGTTGAGAGGAAAGACGTGTAGACCTACCAAACGATAAGGAATCTTATTAGAGGCAGTTTCTGCAAAACCGACAATACGGTAGGGAGCATTCGTCATTGAATGCAACATCTTGGCAGTTGCCAAACCGGATGAGTTGGTACCATAGATAAGCGCTTTAGGACTATTGGATAAGGTTTGAGAGATTGCTTCATATAAGGTCTTAACACCCACCCGAAGACAGAATAAAAGTACAAATGCAATGGGCACATATAGGGCAGGAACGGTGTTATAAAAAAGTTTGTAATGTATAAAATGATCTACACTCAAACTGAGGAAAAGAATCAGTATACCGGTGCATGCAACAGCGAATAGACATTTGATGGTATCCACAAATGTGGAATAACGCAAAATACCCGAATACGTGTGAAAAATATAGAAAAAGAACACCTGCACGCACAAAAGAATGAGGAATTGGTACGTGATGGGTAACATCTCAAAATCCATATTATAGCGGAAGACACCACTTCCAATCCAATAACTTAAGAGGAAGGCGATGACGCAGAGGACGCAGTCCATTAATAAGACGCTCCAACGGGGTAAATAGTTAAAATCAAAGATGTGAGAGAAAATGTCGGATTGACGAATCTCTTTAATCAGTTTGTTTGCCATAATATAATGTTTTGATAAATTTTCCGGTATAACTTTGTTCGCATTGTGCGAGTTGTTCGGGAGTACCCTCAAAGACAATATGTCCACCTTCTTCTCCTCCCTCGGGACCAAGGTCAATGACGTGGTCGGCAGCAAGGATAATATGCGGATTATGCTCAATGATGATGAGCGTGTGCCCTTTGCTCAACAGCGAGTTAAAAGCTTTTAGTAGCGTTTGTATATCTTTGCTATGCAATCCTGTGGTAGGTTCATCAAAGATAAAGAGGGTGGGCGGTTGTGATTCTTGTGACAAGAAACCTGCCAGTTTGACGCGTTGTGCCTCACCACCCGAGAGGGTGGAGGAGGATTGTCCGAGTTGGATATAACCTAATCCTACTTCCTGTAAAGGACGCAAACGTTGCACAATCTTCTTACATTGCGGGTCTTGGTCAAAGAACTCTATAGCTTGATCCACAGTCATCTGTAGAATATCGTAGATGGATTGTTCGCGGTAGTGAACATCGAGGATATCCTGTTTATATCGTTTGCCGTGACATTGTTCGCATTCGAGTACAAGGTCTGCCATAAACTGCATTTGTATAGTAACGAACCCTTCTCCTTGACATTGTTCGCAACGTCCACCCGGAGTGTTGAACGAGAAATGAGTAGGTGTATATTCCATTTGTTGAGCGAGGGGTTGCTCGGCAAAAAGTTTGCGTATCTCGTCAAAGGCTTTGAGATAGGTGACAGGATTAGAGCGTGACGACTTACTGAGGGGGTTCTGATCTACAAACTCCACATTTTTAATGAGGTGGGTACTGCCGCCTAAATGGCGATAGTTGCCTATGTTTTCGGCTACGCCGCCATACAGACTGCATAGGGCAGGGTAGAGCACACGGCTGACAAGGGAGGACTTGCCGCTACCGCTGACACCCGTGATGACCGTCATCACATTCAGTGGAAAACGAATGGTCAGATCCTTGAGGTTGTTTTCACAAGCTCCACTAATCTCGATATAGTTATTCCACGGACGGCGGAAAGAAGGTATCTGCCATGCGTTGTCAAGTACACGCGGTTTACCGCAGTAAGTTATCTGTCCCCCATGGCGTCCTGCTTTGGGTCCAATCTCGATGATGGCGTCTGCGGCTTGGATAATCTCCTCATCGTGTTCCACGACGACGATCGTGTTACCAAGATCACGCAGGTCATTGAGCACGTGGATAAGTCGATGGGTATCGCGTGCGTGCAGACCAATACTGGGTTCGTCAAGAACATATAACGACCCCACGAGGCTGCTGCCCAACGACTTGGCAAGGTTGATGCGTTGGCTCTCTCCACCGCTCAGACTATTGCTCATTCGGTTGAGCGTGAGGTAGTTAAGTCCTACATCTTCCATAAACTGCAAGCGTGAAGCAATCTCTTTGAGGAGAGGTGCTGCGGTGAGTTGCTCCGTCTCAGTGAGGGGTAACTGTTGAAACCAAGGCTGAAGGTTCTTGATGGGCATCTGCACCACTTGTTGGATGTTCTTTCCGTCAATGAGCACGTATTCACTCTCTTTGCGTAGGCGCAGTCCGCGGCACTCTGGACAAACCGTCTTGCCTTTGTAACGCGATAGGATGACGCGGTATTGGAGTTTCTTGTATTGCTCTTTTTCTAAGACTTGAAAGAACTCGTTGAGTCCTTTGAAATATTCGTTTCCTCGCCAAAGAAGCAATTTCTGCTCCTCGGTGAGTTGGTAGAAAGGCGTATGAATAGGGAAGTCAAACTTACTCGCATTGTAGATCAAGTCATCTAACCAAGGTTTCATGTTCTCGCTTTTCCAGCAAACAAGGGCACCCTCGTAGATGGACATCGTCTTATCTGGAACAACGAGGTTGGGGTCGATACCGGCTACAAATCCTTGCCCATGACAACAAGGGCATGAGCCTATAGGACTATTGAAGTCAAATAGGTGTTCGTCGGGTTCAATGAACTTAATGCCGTCTCGTTCAAAATGGTTGGAGAACGTCATCTCTTGTTCGCTTGTAACGAGGCTACATGTTCCATCTCCTTCAAAGAAGGCTGTTTGTACAGAGTCTGCAAAACGGCTAAGGGTCGCAGGGGTGTGGTCACAGACCAATCGGTCAATGAGTAAGTAGATTGGGGTGTCTGTCTGCTGCGGCAGTTCGTCGCTATCGAGGCGATACACTTGATGGTCAATCCATAGACGCGAAAAACCTTCATCTAACCATTGCTGTTGTTTCTTCTCGATAGCCGTTCGAGATAGATGGGTAGGGGCTAATAAGTATGTTTTGGTGCCTTCGGGTAATTGTTCAAAGGCATGGACGACATCTTGTACCGAATGACGCTTTACTTCTTCGTGGCTGATGGGAGATATCGTGTGTCCCACGCGCGCGTATAATAATTTAAGGTAGTCGTATATCTCCGTAACGGTACCGACGGTCGAACGCGGATTGCGAGATGTCACTTTTTGTTGAATGGCAATAGCGGGCGGAATACCTTCAATCTTCTCTACATCGGGTTTTTGCATACGCCCAAGGAACTGACGGGCGTAGGCACTAAGACTTTCCACATAACGCCGCTGACCTTCGGCATAGAGGGTGTCAAATGCCAAGGACGATTTGCCGCTACCACTTACTCCGGTAATCACCACTAACTGATTACGAGGAATATCTACGGTTACGTTTTGCAGATTATGGGTGCGTGCCGATTCAATATGAATAACCTCGTCTTCGTTCATCGAGTATATTCGTTCACTAATTGATCAATCGTTTGTTTCACTTGTGGGTTATCTAAGTCTTGCCATTGAGCAGGAAGGACGGGAATGCGTATCTCTTCTCCCATGGGAATAGCATTAGGATTGACATAGCGGTCTTTGTTGGCTTCATAGATGAAGACCCAAAGGTCTGTTTGTCCATAATATTTGCGAGCCAAATAGGCGAGACGACTACCGGGTTGTATCGTTTCCGTCGCCATAAACTCCGTATATACCCGCTCCGCAGGAATACCTTCAACAATGGTTGGTTCGGAAGTCTCCTCTACGGCAGGTTCGATGTTTTCGTCTATGATGGGGTCTATGTTTTCTTCTGTGGCAGGTTGGGCGTTTTCTTCTATGGTCGATTGGGGTGTTGTCACGTTTTCTACGCGGTTCATTTGGTTTTCAATCCAGTTACGGATACCACTTTTAGCAAGGAAGAAACAGCCCACAAGTAAGAGGATGATAACGCAAAGGGTGATGAGTAGGTCACGTAAGAAATGGAACGCCGATTGTTGTTTCTCAATCGTCTCAATCTTTGTTTCGGGTGTTTCGGGCGTTTCGGGCATCTCAGGCAATTCGGGCGTAGAGATATTGATCTCGTTATGGATGATAGAGACAATCTCATCGGCCTGTTTGCCCAGTCGTTGCAAGGGAGAGTCTTCTTCGTCGGACGCCGTGGGTGTGCCTGATTGTACCAGTTCTTTCACGCCTATCTCGGGTAGAAAAACGACTTTGTTGTATCCGGGTATAACGATGGCTTCGCCGGTGGTGACATCGACGCTCTTGCGCGGTGCTATTTCTTGTAAACGGAAGATTCCGAGTCCTGTAATGCGCACTTGTCGGTCCTCTTTGAGTCCGTTTTGTATTTGCGTGATGAGGGCATTAAGGAAAGTGGCGGTTTCTTTTTCCGAGGAACCGGCATGGTTAGCAATGGCTTTTCTTAGTTCTATCCAAGTGAGTTTAGTCATGGTTGTTGAGTTGCTTCAAATCTTGTTTTAGGGATACTGTAGGGCGGAAACTGAGTTGGCGTTTCTTCGGAGAGGTCACTTTTTGTCCCGATTTAGGGAGCGTGATGACCCGCTCGGGGCGCTCTTTTATTTCCATGACGCCTAAGTTTTGCAGTTGCACAGTCTTACCCTCCATAAGGGAAGAGAGGATGATGTGAACGGACGCGTCCAAGAGTTCCTCGGTGCGTTTCTTTGTCATCTGCGTTTGCTGTGCGATGTTGTTGATTAAGTCTTTGGTTAACATATTGCGTATAAATCAAATTCTTCTGTTTGGGTGATAGTGACATTATAAAACTGCCCAATGCGGAGTGGTTTATGTGCCGTTATCAGTATCTCGCAATCCACTTCGGGGCTATCCCATTGGCTACGTCCGATATAGTAGTCTCCCTCTTTGCGATCCACAACGATGGGAAGGACTTGCCCTATTTTTTGGCTTAATAGTTGAGCCGATATTTGTTGTTGGATAGCCATCAGTTCCTCTTGTCTGGCTTGTTTGACGGCTTCGGGAATATCATCTTTGTAATGAAGGTTGGCGTAAGTGCCCTCTTCGTCGGAGTAGGTAAACGTGCCTAAACGTTCAAACCGCATCTTGCTTATCCATTGCTTAAGGGTAGCAAAATCTTCTTCTGTCTCTCCGGGGTGTCCCACCATGATGGTGGTGCGAATACAGATTCCCGGCACCTCGCGACGGATACGCTCAATAAGGGCATCTTGCTCTGCGGCGGTGATGTGTCGTTTCATGAGCGAAAGCATGTGGTCGGTACAGTGTTGCAAGGCGATATCGAGGTACTTGCACACATTCGGGTGTTTCGCCATGATGGGTAGGATATCATAAGGGAAGTCGGTGGGATAGGCATAGTGCAATCGTATCCAACGCACTCCCGGTATCTGAGCCATTTGGTCGATGAGATGCGGTAAACGATGTTGGTGTCCAGTTAAGTCTAATCCGTACGATGACAGGTCTTGGGCGATGATATTAAACTCCTTCACTCCTTGTTGGGCAAGGGTCTGTACTTCGGCTAAGATCTCTGCCTCATCGCGAGATATGTGCCGACCGGTAATGAGGGGAATGGCACAATACGAGCACATGCGATTACAACCCTCTGAAATTTTTATATAGGTGTAGTGCTTCGGGGTGGTCAACTTGCGATTAACCGGATATTCCGGATATTCCGGATTTTCCGGTTTTTCCGGTCTCTCAGCCTCTCCGCCTCTCAGCCTTTCCGCCAGTTCCATGAAATCGAACTTGCCAAACCACCCATCCACTTCGGGGATTTCTTTTTCAAGTTCATGGAGGTAACGTTGGCTGAGACAGCCCATAACGTAGAGTTTTTTGAGTTTGCCTTGCTGCTTGCGTTCCACGAGACGAAGGATAGTTTGGATACTCTCCTCTTTGGCATCGCCAATGAATCCGCAAGTGTTGACAATAACTATCTCCCCTTGCAGGCGCGACGGGTCGTGACGGCACACCCAACCGGAGGCTTCCAGTGCCCCCATTAGGCGTTCGGTATCCACGAGGTTCTTCGAACAACCCAAACTAATAATATCTATCGTTTTCTCTTTCAATACTAAACCTGCTAAACCAGTTAAACCCGCTAAACTAATTCCCCAACTCGCTATGGAACTTAATTCTCACCAGTCTCACGTGCAACTCGTCGTAGTAGTCGTACCCAAGCTCCTCCATCGCGGCTTTGATGTTATCGTTATCGGCGGCTTTGAAGTAGTCGTAAATATCGGCAAGTTCGTCGGGATCGACCACTTCGTTGATGAAGTAGTTGATATTGAGTTTGGTGCCGCTATAGACGATGGCTTCAATCTCTTCGAGCATCTCGTCCATGGACATTCCCATTGATTCGGCAAGGTCGTCTAATGCGACACGTCGGTCGATGGCTTGAATGATACTGATCTTGCGGGTAGAGTCTTTGGCAACGGTTCTTACGCGCAGATCCTCGGGACGGATAATCTCGTTTTCTTCGACATATTCTTTGATGATGCGGATAAACTCATCCCCATAGCGTTTGGCTTTACCGGCACCCACACCCGGGATGTTTTGCAGTTCCTCTATGGTGATGGGGTAGGTGGTGGCCATCGCCTCTAAGGATGGGTCTTGGAAGATGACGAATGGAGGAACATCCATTTGTTTGCTGAGTTTTTTTCTCACATCTTTGAGGATGGAGAAAAGTACATCATCGGCTGCTGCACAAGCGATACCGCCGATGGGTTCCATAATTTCGTCATCATCTTCGTCGTTAACCTCGATAGGTACTTCAAATCTTCCTCCTCGTTTGAGGAATTTTTTACCTTCGGGAGTCACCTTGAGGTCACCATACGACTCAATATCTTTTTGGATATAGCCTGCCAACATCGCTTGGCGGATGATGGCATATAAGGTCGATTCTTCCTCGTCTTTGGCAGTACCAAAGTTCTCAAGTCCGTCGTGGTGATAACTGATGACGGTAGAGGTCTCGTTGCCGTGAAGGATATCAACAATATGTTCGGCTTTGAATTTTTCGTTGAGTTGGAGAATCGTCTCCATAGCGATTTGGAGCAGTTCGGTACTATCTACCATGCGGTAGGTCTTGCGACAGTTATCGCAGCAACCGCAGTTGTCTTCTTCATATTCTTCACCAAAATAGTGGAGTAGCAGTTTCCTACGACAGATAGAGGATTCCGCATATTGTTGTGTCTCGAAGAGGAGTAAGTTGCCGATTTCTTGTTCGGAAATAGGTTTATCACGTTGGAACTTACGTAATCGTTCGATATCTTTGGTGCTATAGTAGCAGATACATTGTCCTTCGCCTCCATCGCGCCCTGCGCGACCGGTCTCTTGGTAGTAGCCTTCTAATGATTTAGGGATGTCGTAGTGTACAACAAAACGCACATCGGGTTTGTCAATACCCATACCAAAAGCGATGGTGGCAACAATGACTTGACATTTCTCCATAAGGAAAGCGTCTTGGTTTTCGGTGCGCGTGGCAGCATCCATACCTGCATGATAGGGGAGAGCAGAGATATTGTTCAGCTGCAGGGTTTGAGCCAGATCTTCCACTTCCTTGCGAGCGAGGCAATAGATGATGCCCGATTTGCCGTTCATCGAACGGATATAGCGAACAAGGTCTTTATCTACATCCTCCGTTTTGGGTCTTACTTCGTAATAGAGGTTGGGTCGGTTGAAGGAGGACTTAAACACGGTTGCATCCATCATGTCTAAGTTTTTTTGGATATCGTGTTGCACCTTAGGGGTGGCGGTAGCGGTGAGGGCAATGATAGGTGCCTTACCGATGCGCTCCACCATGGAACGTATTTGACGATACTCAGGACGGAAATCGTGTCCCCATTCGGAGATACAATGAGCCTCATCTACCGCGTAGAAGGAGATTTTAACACCTCTAAGAAAATCTACATTCTCATTCTTTTGAAGGGATTCGGGAGCAAGGTACAGCAGTTTTGTTTTTCCATCCACCACATCTTGCTTAACGGCTGCAATCTCCGGACGGGAGAGGGATGAGTTGATAAAGTGAGCCACACCATCCTCTTCCGAGTAGTTACGCATCGCATCGACTTGGTTCTTCATCAGCGCGATGAGGGGAGAAACGACGATAGCAACCCCTTCCATCAGTAAGGAAGGCAATTGGTAGCATAACGACTTACCTCCGCCGGTAGGCATAAGGACGAAAGAGTCATTTCCGTCCATGATATTGTTAATAATAGCTTCCTGATTCCCCTTGAAGGAGTCAAACCCAAAATTATGCTGCAGAGCAGCAATTAGTTCTTCGTGTCTTGTCATTATTTTTTATAAACGATTGTTCTTTACTTCACTAAATGCGTGTCTTTCTCTTCCTAAACGCATTAACAGTCTGCAAAGGTAATCATTTTTTTTGATATGTGCAAGACCCTACGGCATTTTTTTATATTTTTTGCTATTTTTATTGTTTTTGTTTCTATATTTTCCTTACGTTTTTGTTAGATTTCACTCTCACTTTCACTTTCACTACAGCCTCCAACTCCGCGTGATTTCCGCGTGATTACCGCGTGATTTCCGCGTTCGTCAAGAAGGATGGTAGAGGGATGATTAAAACTGAAAAAGGTTGACTCGATTACGATAATGCAATCTTAAAAATCGTAAACTTTTGACGATGTTCCTAAAAAGATTGACTGGGCTCCGAAAAAGGTTGATAAAAGACCTTAATTCGTTGACCATCTTTCTAAGAACATGCAAAGATACAACTTTTTCTTGATATATGCAAATATTTTGTAATATTCATCCTAATTATTAAAATATTGGGGTTGGTGTAGTATGCTGCTTGGGGAGCCGCGTAAAAGTCTAAATTATTCCTTATAATATATGGATGCCGGTGTACACATGTCTAAACTACGATGAGGGCGCACACGATTATACGTATAGATAGATTGCTCAACTAATTCGGTAGCAGCTTCTATATCTAATGTTCTTTGTATAGGTTCGATAAACTCTGTTTTGAGGATGCCATTGACTCGTTCTGCCAAACCATTATCCGTGGGATTGGAATCTTCCGTCATACTTATCCTAATATGATGATTTTTTAATACCATTGTATACTCATCACACGCATACTGGACACCTCGATCCGAGTGGTGAATCGTTCCGCACAAGTTCCCTCCTCCGGCAATAGTAATCGCTTGTTCCAAAGCTTGGACAGTGTATTTGGCTTCCAAGGTTGGAGCTAAGACAAAGCCTATTATCATACGAGAGAAAGCGTCTGTCACTAAATGCAAATAGCAGAATCCTTCTGACGTATAGATATACGTTATATCGCAGACCCAGACTTGGTTAACATACGTAATCGGCATACCTTTAATGAGGTTAGGATACTTAAAGTATATGTGGTTGGAGTTAGTTGTATGCTTCGGCTTACGAGGCGGAAGGATAAGATGATGCTTGCGCAGTAGGTAGAGAAACTTATCTCTACCCATATTTAATGATTCTCCTAATACATCACGCGTTAAAGCATATAATTTAAGACCACCTATCAAAGGCATTATATCACGATAATGAGCCACTAGATTAAGCACCTCCTGCTCAATCTCTCGCTCACTTATAGATAAACGCCTATGACTATAATACGCCTGTTTTGACTTGCCAAACAGTAAGCAAAGAGTTTGAATGGATACCCACGGAAACTCTTCACTCAGGCTGTCTACTGCTTGGCACCATCTTTTTTTAATAAGTCGATGCCATCTTCTTGCTTAACTATCTCCAACAAACGCTCATAGCCGGCAATACGCAGTTTCTGAAACTCGTTCTCCTGCTTCAAACGGGCATTTTCTTGACGGAGATTCTCTAAAACTTGATCTGTTACATCCATATTTTTCGATTTGGACTGCAAAGATACAACTTTTTTTTCATTTGTGCAAGAGGGAAGCCAAGCACGAAGCGTAGCCTCGGGTATTTCCCACTTACGACAACAGGCGCGCCTGCTCATCCGAGAATGAGCATAATCTTCTAAAACTTGGGACTTAAATGCATCAGAATACTGACGCTTAACAATTTTACTCATAATACAAAATCTTAAAAAATAACACTTTTTTATTTTTTTATGAGTAAACCTATTTCAGTACGGGACACC
>JAZQOG010000037.1:0-32031 GCA_045627765.1 Paludibacteraceae bacterium
TTAATACCTAAATACCTGCCTACATATGTTGGAGGCATACCTGACTTACACATCTTGACTGCTAGTCGTCTTTCTTCGATAGAATGTTTCATAAAAATAAACCCCAAAAGTTTTTTGTCTAACTTTTGGGGTTCACTTCACCTCGAAAAGTCGCTTTTTTTATGCCTTCATCGGCGCGTATGCGACACAAACGGCTCGCATGCGACACCAACGGCGTATATGCGACAACTGCGGCGCGTATGCTACAAAAAACATTTGGTGGAATAAAAAATTATCTATACCTTTGCACCGCTTTTCAGAAAGGAAGAGCGCAAATGTATCAAATTAACAACACAAAAATGAACAACATTAAAATGAAAAAGGTATTATTACTGTTATTGACCATTTCGGTCACAACAATGGCACAAGAAGTGTCATTTATTATCAACGATGTGAAGGAGTATGTCTCCTCAAGCAATCACGAAACAACATCTTTCGATGATTTGCAAACATGGGACAACCCCGGGAATTATTGGGGAATGCACTATCGGTATAACGTTAAGCCATGGACAAATCTTGGGGATGCGTTCCTATTAACATCAGACGAAGCCTGTGTCTTTGATATGAGGCACAATGGATCCAATTATGCCGGCGAAAGTGTACATTGGTTTACTATCCAATGCGTAACTCCTTCTTATACGCGCGCTGTATATGAATTAAAGTATCGTTTGAAATCGTATCATTATCATAATTCTACTGCCCATCGAACTGCCTATTTTGACTACAATAATGACGCAAACGGCTACTGGAAAAATAGGAACAAAACACCTGACGGACAGACCTATTTTAATACGGCAAGTAAGGAAACGTTCAACACTAATACAACCAACAAAGAGACCTATACCTATAGCGGTGAGGCTGCGGCTGTGAGAATTTCGGGTTATTTGTCAGGCACCTATTCTACACAATGTTATGATGTCTTGTATTCCCTGCCGGAAGTGGAGATTGATAATCGCCTAAGCACAACGAATAATACGTACAAACGTTATGGGGCTATCACTGCCTCCAAAATGAAAGCGTCTGTGTCAAACGACAAGATTCATTATACAAATGTGACTATGGCTTATACTATCAAGGCGTTATATTGTTATAAGTATCTCACTTACAAAGCCAATGGCGGTACAGGTGAAGACCAAACACAAACGGTAGAGAACGCGGGAACAACCAAGGCAGCTAATACTTTTAGTCGTGAGGGATACGTCTTCAGCAAGTGGACTACTAATGCTGACGGAACAGGCACGGCATACGATGCAAATGCTACTATCGAGGCAACGTTAGATAGCAAAGGACCCATTACCCTCTATGCGCAGTGGACTCCGACTCCTGTTCCCACTACATACATTGACGAGAACGGAGTAGAGCAACCAATCGACGCTTGGGAGATTATCAACGCTTCCGAAGTCGTTACTTGGGGTGTGGCTGGTGAAACGACTTGGTATGTGGTTAAAGGCACTGACGTACAACTCGCAAAAGGTGCAGTCTGCTTAGGTGATGTTCGTCTTATCCTGGCTGATGGCGCTAAACTGACTACAACCGGAGATTATAATCAAGCCGGCATCGCTGTATCCGGCGAAGGCAACTCCCTTACAATCCATGGACAATCTGCTCAAACAGGTCAACTGATTGCTAATGGTGGAAACTATGCTGCCGGTATCGGTGGTGGAAACATGGGGGACGGATCTAATATCACCATCCACAGCGGTACGGTTATTGCAAACGGTGGCGGTGGCGGAGCCGGTATCGGTGGCGGATATATGGGCGGCTGCGAGAATATTATCATCAATGGCGGTACGGTAGAAGCAACCAGTATTGATGTTGGTGCTGGTATAGGTGGTGGACAAGGGAGCCTCGGCTCTAACATCTATATCTCTGATGCGTATATGCTCTATGCGGGCGAAAATAAGGACAATACCGAAATGATTGATCACTCTTCTGCCCAAGATTTAGGAGAGACTTTGGGAGGACAAAAATACGTGAAGATTGAAGGCTTAGCAACACCTTATACACGCAATATGAGCGTGGGACATTGGGCAACCGTTTGCCTGCCTTATGCAGCAACATTTTTTGAAGGTGCAACGTTCTATAAAGTTAACTACTACAACGGTACGGATAAACTCTACATTGAGGAGGTGGCAACTCTTGAGGCTGGTGTGCCGTATATATTTGAGGCAACGGCAGAGACGGTTACTATCAACCACGACGCTACCGCTCCTGTGGCTTATGCGCAAACCGAACGCGGTCTGCATGGTTCATTGGCAAGAACGATTATCGAATCCGATGGACACCAAGCCGCTATCTACGATGACCAAGTCGTTATTGTAGAGGAATCTTCTACCATCACCGTTCCTGCGTGTCGCGCGTATATTAATATGGACGAAGTTCCGGCTTCCTATCAACCTACCAAAGCTCCGCTGCGCGTGATGGGTGTTCCTCAATCTCCGTCAGGATTTGAGCAATCAGTTATCAGTAATCAGCAGTCAGTAACCAAGGTTCTAAAAGATGGACAACTCATGATTATTCGTGAGGGCAAGACCTACAATGCGCAAGGGCAAATAATCCAATAATCCAATGGTAAATAAATCGTAAATGGTAAATCGTCAAATAGTAAATAATATGAAACATCAATATTTATCTCCTCTATGTGAGGAAATCAAAGTGACTGCAATATCGGAGTTGCTTGCTGGTAGTTCTATACCTGCCGGTAAATACTTAAACGTAACAAATGGTACCGGCGATATCCACGCAGAGTAATTATAAAAATGCTATACTTTTGTGCCCACTTTTAAAAAGGAAGAGCGTAAACGTATTAATTTGATAAGCAATTCACACAATGTTTTGGGCAAGGTACGTACACGTTTGCCGACAATGTGATGACGATTACCGCTATGAAACCGGCATTCTCCCTCCCCGAAGAGGAGATGGATATGGAGATTTACATAGATAATGTCTTTTCCAACGTGCCTTTCGTCGAATCAACAGCAATCCACTACAACCCGAAAACCACCGCTCTGAAGCCCATCGTTGCTGACGTAAAAGCAATCAAGACTATTGAAAATGGTATGGTTGTTATCCGTCGTGGTGACAAAAAATACAATGTAATTGGTGCAGAACTGTAATTATAAACCTCTCCGCCTCTAACCAGTAGGCGCTTGCGCCGTCCACTAACCTATAAAAAAGTGACCACACACACGACCCCAAATAGGGGTTGTGTTTTTTTTTGTGCGATTTCCCAAAAATCTGCACATTTTTCTTGCATATATCAAAAAAAAGTTGTACCTTTGCACCCGATTTTGAAAAAGGGGTATTAGCTCATCTGGTAGAGCGTGACGTTCGCAATGTCAAGGTAAGGGGTTCGAGTCCCCTATGCTCCACTTAATTTTACACAAGTTTTATGACACACACTCGCTGCCTAATCATAGGCTCCGGTCCTGCCGGATATACTGCTGCTATTTATGCCTCCCGCGCTAACCTCCAACCCATCCTCATTGAGGGACCCCAAACAGGAGGACAACTGATGATCACCACCGAAGTCGAGAACTTCCCCGGCTATCCCGATGGTGTGGAACCCTTCCAAATGATGGACGATATGCGTCGTCAAGCTCAACGCTTCGGAACTACGTTCGTCAGCGGGTCGGTCACAAAAGTGACCTTTGGGAGTAGGGGAGTAGAGGGTAGAGGAGTAGGGTTACATTATATTACCGTGGAGGACAAAGACGAATATGAGGCAGAGACGGTGATTATCGCTACCGGTGCCAGTGCAAAGTTCTTGGGAATCCAATCCGAACAAGATTATAAAGGTAAAGGCGTGAGCGCGTGCGCTACGTGCGATGGGTTCTTCTATCGCAAGAAAACCGTTGCCGTCGTTGGGGGTGGCGATACCGCCTGCGAGGAAGCGAACTATCTCAGTAACCTCTGCGAGAAAGTGTATCTGATTGTGCGCAAACCGTTCTTACGCGCCTCGAAGATCATGCAAGACCGCGTACTGAATAACCCTAAGATAGAAGTGCTTTTTGAACATAACACCTTACGCCTCACGGGCGAAGGACGCGTAGAAGGCGCCGACCTTATCTACAAGAAAGGCGAACCCGAAGAACATATCCGCCATATCGCTATCAATGGTTTCTTCCTTGCCATCGGGCACAAACCCAACACAGACCTCTTCCGTCCTGCGGTAGAGTGTAACGAGGAAGGATATATCATCGTTCATGGCGACAGTCAAGCCACGAATATACCGGGCGTGTTCGCCGCCGGCGACTGCGCTGACCCGCACTTCCGTCAAGCGATTGTGGCGGCAGGCAGTGGCTGCAAAGCCGCTATCGAAGCCGATAGATACTTACAAAAATAAAAGTTCGGCATTTGCCGAACTTTTATTTTGTGGTACCTCTTGGAGTTGAACCAAGGACACATGGATTTTCAGTCCATTGCTCTACCACCTGAGCTAAGGTACCTCGTCGCAAAATCGCCTTTTTGAGCGAAAGCGGGTGCAAAAGTACAGTTTTTTTTTGATATACACAAATTTTTTTGCAAAAAAATACAAAATTTTCGCTTTTTTCCATGAATTTGCAGATAATTGCGACCGCACATAACGGTTTTACCGACAAATTTGGCATTCCTCGTCAGTCTCGTTCCGACTCCCAAATCGAGACACGCGTCGTGTTTGAACCCGCTTTTCGCGACGAAAACCTTTTGCGTGGAATAGAGGGGTATAGCCACCTATGGCTGCTGTGGGAGTTCAGCGACCGCTGCGCTGAAAGACCGCTATCGCTGCAAGACCGCTGCGCTGAAAGACCGCCTTCGGCTGAAAGGCAATGGAAGGCGACCGTGAGACCGCCACGATTGGGAGGGAACACACGAATGGGTGTGTTCGCTACGCGCTCGCCCTTCAGACCTAACCCAATAGGACTGAGTTCGGTGGAGTTATTACGGGTAGAGAAAACCGCAGAAGGACCGGTGTTGGTCGTACGCGGAGCCGACGTGTTAGACGGTACACCTATCTACGATATCAAACCCTATCTGAGCTATTCGGACAGCCACCCCGAGGCGAGAAGTGGCTTCGGTGAAGAGCATAAAGACTATCGGCTTAAGGTGCAATGGTTAAAACCCTACTCCTCTACTCCTCTACTCCCCTACACCCAAATAGAGGAGATACTGAGTCAAGATCCACGACCGGCGTATCAAGAAGACCCCGAGAGAGTGTATAAACTCGATTATGCAGGGTGGCACGTGGAGTTCCGAGTGGAAGGGGAGACAGTGTATGTGTTTAGAGTGGAGAGTGTAGAAAAATAACATTATTTTGTTAAAAAAGTGGAATAAATTTGCGTATTCCATTTTTTTTTTGTACTTTTGCGCGGTAATTTGTAAATGGTGTGCATATTAACATAAAAATCAATAAAATAATGAAGAAGTTTTTCTTAGTTATGGTGTCCGTTTGTTTGAGCGTTAGCGCTTGGGCGGGTTTCGGAATCTTAGTCAACGATTGTCAGTATTATGCGGGTACGCAAAACCCAAGTCCGGCTGACCCTTCCTTTCAGGAATATATGTGTTTGGGCTTAAACCTGAATAGTGGCGATGCACTCTGTCTTTACGACGATTCAAACGGCAGCAAATGGGCGGTCGATTTGGATGGCGCTTCGGATAAAGCGTTTACCAAAAACGGCTCTTCCTACTCTTGCTCTACTAAGGGTGTGTACGATTTCTATATCAAACTCAAATACCAAGCCGACCAACTCTATATCGGCAAAGGTAGTGGCAACGCTACCCCGACGGATATCTGTACGTTCACACCTTGCATTGCCGGAAATGGCGTGGAAGGCAATCCTTGGTGCTGCGGTCAAGATTGGAAAGCAGACGGTTGTGAATTGACGGATGGTTCGATTAGTTATACCACTCTTCCTGCCGGAAGTTACGAGTTTAAGATTACCGACGGCACGTGGAATCGGAATTGGGGTGGAAGCGATGTTGATGCTGCTGCCAGTACGCCCGGATATGCCACTACGGCGGATGGGAATGTAACGTTTAAGATTGGACAACCTGCAAATATAACGATTGCTTTTGCGAACAATAAGATCACGCTCACCAGTTCTGTTCCTTTCGAGCATGTGTGGACGGGTTCTGTTCCTGCGGAGTGCCCATGGGTTATGCTGCAAGGGTTCTATTACGACTCTTACACCGTTGATCCGGAGAAAAAGAACGGTACCGAACTCTATGGCGATACGCGTTGGACGACGCTCACTAAGAAAGCCGGTGAGATCGGTTCGTACTTTGATTTAGTATGGTTACCGCCCTCAAGTTATGCTTCGGGTACGGGTTATCACCCTAGACAATTCAGTAACCAGAACTCCGATTGGGGTTCTCGCGCCGAGTTAGAGACCCTAATTAAAGCGTTCCATAATGCCGGAACGCGCGTGATAGCAGATATCGTCATCAACCATATCGAGGCGATGGCCAGTTGGTGCGACTTCTCGGTACAGAACTTCGCCGAATACGGCACCTTCACTCCCGATGGCAGTTGGATCTGCAACACCGACGAAATGAACTGGGAGAAATATAAAGCCGATACCCTTGCCGGTGAGTGTTGGGGTACGGCTACGGGTAATGCCGATGACGGAGAGAACTGGGAAGGGGCTCGTGACTGGAGCCACGACATGCCGAAAGTGCAAGATATGTTCAAGGCTTATCTACAATGGCTGCGCAACGCCATCGGTTACGATGGCTGGCGTTACGATAAGGGCGATGGTTATAACAACTGGCACATGTGGAACTACAACAACGCTTCGCAACCCGAGTTTGCGGTGATGGAGTGCTGGAAGGGCAATAACGACATTAAGCGTCACATTGACGATGGTAAGAAGGATATCTTAGCCTTCGACTTCCAAGCGATGTATCACGTGTTCAAAGGTGAGAACGGTATCCACGGCAACCACTATAGCAACTGTGGTATCAACGGTAAGATGGACTATGGCGATGGTGCCGGTCTGATTCATGAAGGCTACCAACGCAACGCTTGTACGTTCATTGAGAACCACGACATGTTCCTGCGCAATGACCAAGAGTTCGGTGGCAATGGTAAATCGATGAAACCCGAGATGAAAGACCGCCTTTTGGCTGCGAACGCTTATTTACTCTCCATGCCCGGAGTGCCTTGTGTGTTCTATCCGCATTGGTATCAATATACGGACGAGATCAATCAGATGATCAATGCTCGTCACGTTGCAGGAGTGCATTCCGAGAGCGAAGTGAAAGAAGAAGAGGTTGCCGATGGTGGTTATAAAGCCACGGTAGTGGGTAAGAATGGTTACTTAATTGTCACTTTAGGTAATAAGACAATCCAAGAGGCAACGGGAAGTAATAAATGGCTTGCCGAGAACGGGTACGAGAAACTCGCCAGTGGTAAGAGTTATGCTCTTTGGGTTACTCACACGAACGATGTGGCCGGTCGTCTGGTCGCTACACCGGAGTGCGCATTTGAAGACGCTGTTAAGGGAATAAAAGTGGGAATGAAAGCGGTAGGCGGTACCGGTTCATCTAAGATTTATTACACCTTAGATGGTTCAGAACCCACCACCGGTTCGACGGAATATACTGATTCTATCTCCGTGACCACGACCACGACAATCCGCGCTATTGTTGTTAGCGGAACGGCTAAGTCGCAAGTCTATACCTATACTTATACTTATCGTGAACCGCTGAAACATGGCATTCGCGTTTATTTCGACAAACCCGCTGAATGGGACAAGGCGTATATTTATGCTTGGGTTCCGGGAGTAGATGAGACGGGTGCTCCTACCTCTACGAATATTATGGGTGCTTACCCAGGACAACGTATCTATCGCAACGGCGAAGGATGGTATATGTACGAGTTTGATCAAAGCATGGATAGTGTACATTTCTGCATCAACTCGGGTGACGACTGCGGTTCGCTGAATGTGCGTTCGAACGATTTGCTTATCGACTACGATGCTTATTACGAGTGGGAGAGTGGTTTTGAAGCTGAAGACAAGCACGAGATTAAGTTAGACGAACCCAAAGACTTGAATCCGGATTTCGAGTTGGAACTCAGTCCGGAGACGTCCTATTTCCGCGATAAGACCGAAGGTCTGAAAGTCAAGATGACGGTATTGGGTAAGCCCGGAGCAATGATTTATTACTCCACCGATGGCACCGATCCTGCTCGTTGCGGTACGCCCGCAGCCGACGAGATTGAACTGACCATCAATGAGACCAGTACAGTGCAAGCTTACGCGTTTGACTTGGAAGGTCAAACTAAAACAGCAACCAAGAAGGCTGTTTATACCTACAAAGAGCCTCAAACTACGGCGATGACTGTTCGGTTCATCAAACCACACGACTGGGCAGAGTGCTGTCTATACGCTTTTACGCGTGTGAAAGTGGGAACGAAATTCAAAGACACCGCTTACCCCTTGAACGGCGACAAGAAAAATACGGTTTGGCCGGGTATGAAATGGACTACATTTGAGACGCAGATAGACCCCAAAACCGGTGAGATAGACTCTGTTTATACTTTCACCTTCCCCGAGGATATCAAAGATATCTATGTCATCTTTAATATCGGCAGCAACCGCACGCAGACACAAGATATCAACCTCATTGAAGATATGTGCTATTACTGGAACAACGATTGTCGCAAAGCCGTGGCTACAGAGACGTGTGTGAAGGGCGATCCGGGCGTAGGACTCCAACCCGTGAAGGCTAAGTCAAAAGGAATGATGGTGCTTCGCGATGGGTTGATCTATTTGGATACAGATTACGGAACCTTTGATTTATTTGGTAGAAAAGTTCAATGATGAAAAGAAGTTTATTTATTCTTGTATTTGCATTAGCGGCCGCCCATGTGACGGCTGCTAAAGTCTATTTTATTAACTCGCCTAAGTGGACCAATGTCCATGCTTATCTATGGACCAATGGCGGCGAGATGTCTTGGCCCGGTAAAGCGATGACCCGAGAGAGCGGCATCACTTGCTCCAAAGGAGAAGTCTATTCCATTGAGGCAGGAAGTTATACGTACATCATCTTCAGCAACAACGGTTCGTCTCAAACGGCTGACTTAACCCTTGATCCGTCACGTCCTTACTGGTACGAGGAAAATGCCTATGCTTCCATCGACGAGATAGAGCATCCCTCGCCCGTGAAGTCTGTGGGTGTACCTTCCGAGTCGGAAGACGTCATGTTGCAAGGATTCTATTGGGATAGTTATAAAACGAACTCTAAATATGGTTGCACCAAGTGGTCTCAACTAACCCCTCAAGTCGAAGAGTGGGCAAATATCTTCACCCTCGTTTGGTTACCACCTTCGTCTAACTCGTCGGGTGGATTGGGTTATCACCCCACTAAGTTAGGTTCGTTCAACGGCTCGTCTTTGGGAACGAGCGGTTTGTTAGACGACTTGATTGAAGCCCTCCATAATAATGGTATTCGTGTGATTGCGGATATCGTGATTAACCACATCGCAGGCACAAGCACGTGGTGCGATATCGGTGTGCAGTCGTTTGGAACGTATGGTTCTTTCACTCCCGACATGAGTTGGATCTGCAAGACCGATGAGGTGAACACCGATTCGGGTGCCGGTTCGTGCAAGGGTAAAGCTACTGGTGCTGCGGATGATGGCTATGGTACGGACGCTAACTATGGTGCAGCACGCGACTGGGACCATACGAATGTTAAAGTGCAAGAGATGTGCAAAGCCTATCTGACATGGCTGATTAATAGCATTCACTACGATGGGTTCCGTTACGACTATAGCAAAGGTTACAACGTGAGTCACGTCAACGATTATAACCAAGCCTCCAAACCGTATCTGTCGGTGTTGGAGTACTGGGACGGCAACAAGAGCACCCTTAAGAGTCGTATTGACGGCGCACAAAAAAACACGATGGTCTTTGACTTTGCCGCTAAGTATAGTAACTTCCGCGATGGCATATACAAGAAGAACTACAACAAACTTAAAGGCGAAGGCTTACGCTCTATTGGTTATAGCAAATATGCCATCACTTTCATTGACAACCACGACACGTTTGCTCGTTCGGATAATGAGGATGTTGCAGGAAAGAAAGATGGGTCGTCTGTGAACGATAAAGACCTGATGATGCGCTGCAATGCGTACCTACTCTCGATGCCCGGTATCCCTTGTGTGTTCTACCCCCATTGGGTGACCTACAAAGACGAAATAGGTAAGATGGTTAAGGCTCGTCGCGCAGCGCGTATCCATAGTGAGAGTGCCGTTAAGGAAGAGTCCTCTACGGCGTATTACAAAGCCACTATCACCGGTAAAGAAGGCGGTTCGGTGGTTCTGTATCTTGGAACGGCTGCCTCGGAAGGGGCTCCTGCGGGATATAAGACGGCTATCAAAGGTTCAACCTATGCCATGTATTACAAGGAAGGCAAAGGGGCTGGCTGGGAAGCGGTATCTGTTGATATGCCCGAACAAGGAAGGAAAATCTTACTCAATGGACAACTGCTTATTGAGCGCGACGGCAGTTATTACGATATGTTTGGAAAGAAAATTAAATAACAAGAAACAATAACAAAAAAGTCTAATCTTCATGAAAAAGCAACTCCTTTTTATTTTGTGCGCGTTAGGCGCATTGTGTGCGCGTGCGCAAGTGACCACCGAACCAACGATTGTCCCCAAAGGTTATAAGGGCGAGATCATCGTCACTTTTGATGCCACTAAGGGAACGGGCGGAATGGTGGGTGCTACCCAATGTTATGCTCACACAGGTATCACCTATAACGGGCAGTCTTGGCAAAAAACCGGCACTTGGCGTGACGGCAAAGAGAAATATAAGATGACCAAGGTTGGGGACAATAAGTGGGAACTCAAGATAACCCCTAATATGTTCGAATACTACGGTGTGCCCGAGACGACGGATATCACGCAGATCTGCTTCGTCTTCAACGATGGTCCTAATGGTACGAAGGAAGGAAAAGCAACAGGTGGGCGCGATATCTTCATCGACTTAGGCGAAGCCCCTTGCGAAGATATCTGGACTAACTTTACACCAGCAGCAGCGACCACCAAAACGCGTCCTGCAGGAATCGTTAATGGTATCTACTATGGGGCAGACGGCACTTCGGTGACGCTCTGTACCTACGCTGCTTCGACTACGGCTGCGGCTAAGCATGTGTTTTTGTTAGGGGACATGACCGATTGGCGTTTGAGCAATGACTATCAACTCTATAAGGACGGGAACTATTTCTGGATTGAACTCAAAGGGCTGACGAAAGGCAAAGAGTATTGTTTTCAATATGTAGTGGAGCGAGCCGATGGTAAGCATGTGCAACTATCCGACCTATTCTCGGAGAAACTTCTTCATCCCGACGACCAATGGGAGCCACGCACAGTGGATCCCTCGCTGATGGACTATCCTCGCTGCGGAGCTGATGGGGGTTATGTGACGGTTATCCAACCTGGTAAAGAGGCTTACCAATGGTCTGACGCGACCTTGAACTTCAAACGTCCCAACAAGAATAACCTCGTTATCTACGAGTTGTGGGTTTATGACTACACTACCGATCGGTCGCTGAAAGGACTGATGAAACAACTCGACTATATCCAAGGTTTGGGTGTGAATGCGATTGAACTTATGCCCGTGTGCGAGTTCGACGGCAACTACAACTGGGGCTATTCGCCCAACCACTATTTCGCTCTCGATAAAGCGTACGGAACGCCCACAATGTATAAGCAGTTCATTGACGAATGCCACCGCCGTGGCATAGCTGTGATTATGGACATGGTCTTCAATCACGCGACGGGTCTTAACCCGATGAATAAACTCTATCCTTACGGCACAGACCTCAAGGACAATCCTTGGTTTAATGTTTCCGCCCCGCACGGCGATAATGTCTATGAGGACTGGAACCATGACTTTGAACCGGCACGCGATATGTTCGATAGGGCACTCAAGTATTGGCTGACCGAATATAAGGTGGACGGCTTCCGTATGGACCTTAGTCATGGGTTCTGCGGTAAGAACTGTAATAACTTAGAGAATAACCTTGTGCGCATGTACGATGCCATCAAGTCGGTGAGCAGCGATGCCTATTTCATTCAAGAGTATTGGGGTTCTAACCCCTCTCAAGGTACGCTCGTTGGTCGCGGAATGATGTGCTGGTCGGGCGGTAGCGGACTGAGCAACGCCTATAGTCAGATTGCGATGGGTTGGCTCGACAAAGAGGACGCTATTGATGGCGGTAACGCCGGAAACGGCTATGTGACCTATTGTGAGAGCCACGATGAGGAACGTAACTTCTACAAAGTGAAGGCATATGGAAATGGCGATTTGAAGACCAACGAGACGGCTCGCTTGCATCGCATCCCGATGGTGCGCGCACTGAACCTACTTCTCAATGGTCCCCACTTGATGTATCAGTTTGGGGAGTTAGGATACGACTATTCGATTAACTCGTCTTCCGATAATTCCGAAATAAAAGACGATAACCGTTGCTCCAAAAAAGTCAATCCTGCTTCAATGGGTTGGCTATCTTCCGGTTCAACCCGAATGAAAGTGTATGACCAAGTAGCAAAGATTATCAAACTCCGCACGCAGTACATGAAGGATGTATTTGAGGGCAATCCAACAGCAAGCAGTCTAGGGCACGCGAAAGAAGTGAGAACCGTTCAGTGGGGAGGTAACGTTTTTGTAGCAGGCAATGTGTCTGCAACGAATACGAATACGGTGACTATCCCTTCGGGCACGTGGTACAACTACACGAAAGACAACGAGAAAGTAACGGCAAGTACCATTTCGTTAGCTCCGGGTGACTTGTTAATTTTAGTCAGTCGTCCCAATGTGGCACTCGACCGCGTGAATGCGACACCAACCGTTTCCCAAGTGATAAAAGTGGTGGAGAATGGGCAATTGCTCATCCGTAAGGACGGCAAGACCTATACTATACAAGGGCTGGAGGTGAAATAAGATATCCTTCCTACACACTCACAAATGCACTTTTCAACCAAAAAGTATTGAAAAGTGCATTTTTATTTGCATATATCGAAAAAAAGTCGTACCTTTGCAGCACAAAAAAATATAAAACCTATGGCTATCGAAATTAGAGAAATTAAAACTCAAAAAGAATTAAAGCAGTTTATCCGCTTTGGAAATGATTTATACAAGGATTGCGAGTATTTTTGTCCTCACCTTGAGGAGGACGAATTAACTACCTTTAGTGAGAAAAATCCTTCCACTCAAATCTGTGACCACGTGCTGTATATGGCGTACGAGGACAATAAACCCGTAGGGCGTATTTGCGGTATCATCAACCCTATCGCTAACGAGAAATGGGGCGAGAAGAAAGTGCGCTTTGGATGGATTGACTTCGTTGACGATGAACGAGTAAGTAAGGCGTTATTAGACGCCGTTGCCGCTTGGGGCAAAGCCAAAGGAATGGAGATCCTCAATGGTCCGGTAGGATTCACGGATTGGGATTATGAGGGGCTGCTGATTGACGGTTTTGACTATCTCGCTCCGGCTATCTCGCTCTATAACTACCCTTACTACCAGCGTCATTTAGAGAACTACGGTTTGACGAAAGAAAGCGATTGGATTGAGTTCCAAGTCACTCCGCCCGACGAACTGCCCGAACGATTGGTTCGTATGAGTAAGTTGGTGGAAGAACGCTCTAAGGTGCATATCGCAATGGTGAAGAATGCCAAGGAGTTGGTGGAACGATATGGCTTGACGTTTATGGATGTGCTCGATAGTGCCTACCAAAAACTCTACAATTTCCAGCCCATGACGGATGAGCAGAAACGCTACTATCGCGATGCTTATTTCCCGCTCGTTAACTTTGACTTTGTGTCCATCGTAGTGAACGAGAAGGACGAGATTGTGGGTGTGGGTGTAGGAATGCCGGATATATCGAAAGCCCTGCGCAAGTGCAACGGCAGACTGTTCCCCTTCGGTTGGTGGCGGATACTGAGAGCACTAAAAGCCAAGAAAATAGAGACGTTCGACTTGCTGCTTATTGCCGTTCGTCCCGATTACCAAGGCAAAGGAGTGAACTCGCTTATCTTTATGAGGCAGTTGCCGAACTACAAGAAATACGGCATTAAACGTGTCGAGACTTCTTCGATGCTGGAGGATAATTTCCTCGTGCACGACAACTTCAAATACTTCGACTATAAACAGCATAAACGCCGCAGAGCATACGCAAAAGAGATTTAATGGAAAAACAAGACGCATACACGGCTTCGCTGAAGTTGCTAAATGCGTATATTTGGCAACAGAAACTAAGGCACACGATGGAACGGGAGACTATCTTGGAGATTGTGTGTACACTCTCTCAGCCTTTTATGCCCTGCCAAGTAATCGAAAAAGCGAAAGAGAAACATATCAGTCAAGCTACGGTGTATAACTGTATCACGATGTTTGAGAAGATTGGAATCATTCAACTGCTGGAACGTCGTGTGCGTAGCAAGTCGCAATATGAGGTAAAAACTACGAAGACCAATCGCTTGAGACTGATTTGTAAGAAATGCGGGCGTATATCCGACTTTAAGGATTTGGCGATTACCAATGCCGTTAAACTGCGTAAATACTCTAACTTTACACCTGAACATTTCACTATTTTTGTGTATGGAGAGTGTAAGTATTGTAGGAAATAAGGCCCTGTAGCTCAATTGAATAGAGTGTCAGATTCCGGTTCTGAAGGTTCTGGGTTTGAGCCCCAGCAGGGTCACACGCGAGAAGCTCGCGCCCTTTGATGGGCGCAAATTAGCAATTTGAGCCAACCCGCCTATGATTGACCGGCATCGACAGGCGATGCCAAAAGAATGAATAGGAATAACCAAAAATCCAAATAAACAAAAAATGAAAAAAGTTTTTTATGTCTTTAGTTTAATGTTGGTTTGTGCTATTGGTATGGCGCAAACTGCTGATAATGCAGCGACAGGCAGTGCAGTTGTTTTAAGTAGTGCAGGTCGTACGTCATGCGATTACGTACAATTATGGAAAGACGGTCCTAAATGGGCCATGTTCAATGTAGGTGCTACCATAACCGATTATGCTCAGTTACAAGACTCTATAGATCCCGTTCCTTTCAACAAGGACAGAAGTTATCCCTACTATAATACCGCAAATATTGGTGGCTTATATGCATGGCAAGGTCCCAAACTCAATGGTCGCAAAACTAAATGGATAAAGACGGACACCAATGTTAACGATGTTGCTACCGCTCTATGGGGGAGTAATTGGGAAACTCCAACCAAAGAACAATTTGAGGCTTTGCTTGATACTACCCTTACAATATGGACATGGTGTGACGGTAGCGAAACACAGTATGTAACAGGTTGTGCCCTCAAAGGATATAAGGTATCCGGAAAAGGCGATTATGCCGATTATTCTATTTTCTTACCTGCTGCGGGGTTTTTCAATACCGGTTTTGATCAAATTGACAATACCAGTTATTATGGCAATTATTGGGCAAATACCGTATATGATTCCAATCACGCTTACAAGTTACACTTCTACACAAATGATGTCTCATCGGATTATAAACTTTCCTATCAAGGTTTCCTGTATGGCTTATCAGTACGCGCGGTATTAGTAGAGCGGCCCTCTGCCATAGTGACTCCCATTGAAGACAATCAACCTGTTGTTACCCCGACGGATAATGGAGTAACGATTACATGGCCTATCACAGATGGAGCCGATACATATTCCGTAGTAATTAAAAAAGGTAGTGATGTAGTCCGCACACTTACATTTAACGCGGATGGTCAGTTAGACCAGATCACTTACAATGCTCCCCATAGAGATGGTGCGTTTTATGTTCCTGCGGCTACTGCAACAGCACAAGGCTATCAATTTACCATTTCGGGACTCAATCCCGGTACTGCTTATGACTATAGCGTAACCGCTACCGATGCCGGTGGACAGACACTTGCCGAGCACAAAGGTAACTTCAGCACAACAGGCGGAACCGGACTCAACACCTTGCCCTACGAGGGAAAGGACTGGATAGGGTCTAAGTACTTCCACAACGGCAACCTCATCATCGAGCGGAATGGTATCAAGTACACTCCCACCGGACAAAAGGTAAGATAAAAGCCCCCTCTTGACCTCCCCCTAAGAGGGGAGGAGAATAAGATAAACTCTCTCACCAGACGCTCCTTCGGGGGCGTTTGGTGTTTGTAAATGCCTTTTCCTAAATTCGTTGACACTTTCCTAAAAACGTTGACATCGTCCTATTTTTGTTTACACATGCAAGTGTGCCAGTGGCACACTTGTGTAATAAGCTGTAGTTTAGTAAGTTATAGCAGAGTGCCACCGTGCCATTGGCACTCTTGTGGCACTTTCGCGAACAAACCAATTCTGTCCGTGAAAATTCAGATTAAAAACCTAATCCACTTGTTTACAGTCTTGTAACAGCGTGAGGATATGTGAGGGAAGTTGAGGAATTCGGGAATTTCACTTTCACAAGCGTGTCTGTTAACGTAGCAATAACGTAGCATAATAGGCCCTACGTAGGCTTGCCAAATCACTTATGGTCTCAAACAAGCCAAGGGAATCACCATTACCCCATCTTTCATCGTAAAGCCATATTCTCCACCTGTTAAGACTATGAGTAGATCCGGCTCACGGATTGGCATTTGTTTTTCAGTTTGGTTCTTCTCATGAATCAGATGTTTAATCTTGAGCAAGTGTTTTGCACCATCATCAATACCATTGCCGCCTAGTTTACATTCAATTAGAGCCGAACGTCCATCACGCAAGTGCAACACGATATCAGCTTCCAATCCATATCGGTCATGGTAGTATTCAACCTCCCCTCCTAATTGCTGTGAATATGCACGCAAATCCCGTATGCATAGTTGTTCAAAAAGAAAACCAAAGGTTAGAAAATCCATCTTCAATGATTCAGGTGTTACGCCTAATAACGTTGCGGCAATAGACGGGTCACAAAAAGAACGCTTAGGGCTGCTTTGTATAGCAGTCTTACTGCGTATAGCAGGACACCATGCATCCAAATCGGAAATTACGAACAACTTTTCAAGAGCCGCTATATATGTTTCATACGTATTTCGTGAGCAATCAATTTTACCGGAAGCTGTAATGTCAGCCATAATAGTGGTTGCTTTTGCTAAAGTAGAGATATTGCGTGCATACGAACAAAGTAATGTTCGTGCCAATTTGGGATTCTTTTGTACACCATCTACACGCGAAATATCACTTTCATAAACCGATTCTACATAGTTTTGGGCTACAAGCAGTTTCTGTTTATCTGTTTTCCCTTGCAACGAATGAGGCCAGCCTCCTCGACATGCTACAAACAACAATTCATCTATCGTAAGGTCAGAATGACAGAACACCTCTTCTTGAGGATGATCAAACATTTCTTTCAAAGAGACAGTACCATTTGATTCTCCCGACTCCCAGAGACTCATTGGGAGCATCTTAATGCGGGATATTCGTCCAGTTCCTGAGTGCATAATCTTTTTTTCGTCTACTACTGTACTGCCGGTTAATATAAAAAGCCCCGAGCCATTTCCCAATTTATCACACTCTTGCCTAACGGCATCCCATAATACTGGCGCATCTTGCCATTCATCTATCAATCGCGGTTTATTGCCTTCCAAAAGGAATGACGGTTGATGAGCCGCAATTGTCAAATATTGCGTACGATTGTCTGTATCCTGCATCCTAAGAACACTTTTAGCTTGTTGTTCTGCGGTGGTCGTTTTACCACACCATTTGGGTCCCTGAATAAGTACGGCTCCCATTGCTTCCAAATGCTCACGAAGCAGGTTATCTGCTATTCTTGGTAAATAGTTCATATAGGTGTATTTTTAAAATCGGGTGCAAAATTACTAAAAATAAATGATATATGCAAATTATTGATAAATTTTGTGGCATTTTATTGATAATTTTTGTGGTAAATCACTTTACATTTTTGTGACAAAATACAACACCCTTGATAGTTTTAATATTTTTTAATGTTATGTTTGCCAAAAGAGGTCGTAATCAAAATAGTAGGGGGCCAGAAGAAGAAAGATCGTTAAAATACAGAAAAAACACAACAATATTTGCATATCTCAAAAATTTTTCTTATCTTTGCAGTCCGTTTTTCGAGATGTCAAAAACAAAGTAGAAAAATAATAGGTAAAAATCTGTGAGAGATAAAAAAGAGCAATGAGTAAGATAGACAAAATATTGACGCATAAGGTGTGGGGGTATATCATAATGGTGAGCGTACTCTATTTTGTCTTTGACGTTACGTTTCGTTTAGGCGCTTATCCGCAGGCTTGGATCAATGACGGTATCACGGCCCTCTGTTCCTACCTGCATTCGGTCATGCCCGAAGGGTGGCTAACCGCCTTATTCATTGACGGACTGGTTCAAGGCGTAGGTGCGGTACTGTCCTTCCTGCCGAATATCTGTATCATCTTTGTGCTTCTCTCCATCCTCGAAGACTCGGGGTATATGGCTCGTATCGGTTTTCTTATGGATAAACTGATGCACCGCGTAGGATTACATGGCAGTTCGTTTGTGCCGATGATTGTCGGTTTTGGGTGTAACGTGCCCGCCATCATTGACGCTCGCAGCATCGAAAACAAGAAAGACCGAACGCTTACGATGTTGATGATTCCGTTTATGAGTTGTTCAGCTCGGTTGCCGGTTTATCTACTGTTCGTCTCCGCGTTTTTTGCTCAATATAAGGCGTTGGTGATGATATCCCTCTACCTGATTGGCGTGGTGATGAGTGTGCTCTTTGCCCTCGTGATGAAACGCACGAAGTGGTTCAAGCAAGAGGAGCACGATCCGGCTAATGTACTACCGCCCCTTGTGGCTCCCGAATGGTCGGCAACCGGCAAACATATCTGGTACCACATCAAAGACTACCTTGATAAGATCGTCACGGTCATCATCTGGGCATCCATCATCATCTGGGCATTGAGTTATTTCCCTACCCACGAGTTAGAGACCAGTTATCTGGCGGCTCTTGGTCATTTCATCGAGCCGGTCGTTCGACCCCTTGGCTTTGATTGGCAGATGGCTGTCTGCTTACTGACAGGACTGCCGGCGAAAGAAGCCATCGTTTCTACGATGGGTATCCTTGCTCATGGAGGAGGAACCTTAGCAACCTTCACGCCCCTTACCGCCTTTGGTTTCATGGTGTTTGTGCTCCTTTACTTCCCCTGCATAGCCACCATCACTACCTTAAGAAAAGAGATCGGACACGGCTGGGCATGGTTCACCGTCGTGCATTCGTTGCTTTTGGCATGGATTTTGTCCTTCCTTATTTATCAAATAGGGATGTTATGGTAAAACGCCTACTGATATTACTCGTTTTGGTGCTGAGTACAACCGCTGTGGCTTGGGCTCACGCTTGGGGTGTGGTTTTAGACGACCAAGGTCAGCCGTTGGTAGGTGCAAACGTGTATTGGGCAAACACCACCGAAGGAACAACCACGGATAGTTTGGGGAACTTTGAACTCGAACCCGTACCCACGACCCAACTGCTCGTTGTCTCGTTTATCGGTTTTCACAACGACACTATTCATATTCGAGGGCACAAAGCGCAGACGATTGTCCTTGTCAGTGACCTTGTCTTAGACGAAGTCACTATTCAAGCTACGAAGATGTCCATCATCAAGTCGCGCACTGCGACGATGGATGTGGAGACTATTGATGCTTCGAAGATATGCAATGCGGCTTGCTGTAACCTCGCCGGCAGTTTCGAGACTTCCGCCTCGGTGGATGTCAGTTATGCGGACGCTGCCACAGGTGCCGAACAGATACGACTGCTCGGATTAGAGGGCACATACGTACAACTGAACTTAGAGAACAGCCCCGGTGTGAGGGGACTGAACCAGACGTTTGGACTGAATTTTCTGCCGGGTTCGTGGCTTCAGTCGATACAAGTGAGCAAGGGTACTTCGTCCGTCATCAACGGCTACGAATCGACGGCAGGACAGATCAATGTAGAACTCATTAAAGCGCAAACTGCCAATCCGATAGATATATCCGCGGCGTTGGGGGAAACGTTCAAGCCCGAAGTGAATATCACCGGTGGTTGGGACGTGAACGAACACGCGGCGACGGCATTACTCGCCCACTACGAAGACCGCGCCTACGAGAACGACGGCAATAACGACGGCTTCTTGGACGAACCGAAGATAAGAAACGCTAACCTCCTCAATCGTTGGAACTGGGACAAAGGCGACTATACGGGTCAGGTGCTGGTACATGGCATTTATGACAGGCGTTGGGGCGGAACCACAAAAAAACACAACATTGCCGCTCCCGACGATATCTATGGGATAGATTTGAGGACGTATCGAGTAGGTGGGTTCTTAAAGAATGGGTATATGATTGATGACGAGAAGGAGCAGTCGATAGGCGTGGTGCTGGCTGCCAGTTATCACGACCTTAATAACCAATATGGCAATAACCGCCTTTGGAAGGCGAATCAGACGAATGTCAACCTCAACGCTATCTTCCAGACCTCGTTTGAGGATGACGCAACCGATCCGATGCAGTGCCAAGAACACCAACTATCGACCGGTGTCAGCGTCAATTACGACCGCTATCGCGAAGAACTGACGGGCGTGTTTGCGCCAAAGAGCACACTCAAAGGGTTGCAACGCGACGAGGTCACACCGGGTGTGTTTGCTGAATACACCTATACTTATCAAGATAAAATAAGCATGCAGGCGGGTGCGCGCGTGGATTGGAGCAGTTTGTATGGGGTGTTTGCTACGCCGCGTTTTAATATCCGCTATGCACCCTTTGAGTGGTGGGTGATGCGTGCTTCGGTGGGATTAGGGTATCGGTCGCCGAATATCATCACCGACCATGTGGGGTATTTGCCGAGCAATCGCGAATGGTATATATCGCCTAATATCCGACAAGAGAAAGCCGTGAATACAGGTGGGACGATGTCGTTTTATATCCCCATTGCCACACGCGAACTGCGTATATCTGCGGAGTATTACTATACGAAGTTCCTCGACGCGATGCTCACGGATGTGGATAAAGACCTGCACGCTATCACGGTGTATAACATGTGCGATATTGAAGGAGCTCAGTCCTTCTCTCACAGCGCACAAGTCGAGGCGTCGATGGTTATTCTACCCGGTTGGGAATTGACCGCAGCGTTCCGTTATACGGATGTGAGACAGACTTCGTTTTGTGCTGCCCAAAACGCGTATCTGTTGCGCGAGAAAGCGTTGCAGCATAAGTTTAAGGGGTTGATAACCACGTCCTATACAACTCCGAAACAAGGTTGGCAGTTCAATGTGACGGCACAGTTCAATGGGCCTACGCGTATGCCCGACGGGTTTGTTATTCCTCAGGGAAGTAAACAATATAAACTGAAAAATGACAATATCTACGCTACTTGGTTCCCGCAGTTGAGCGCACAGATCACCAAGAAGTTCCCTCACGCGAGTGTATATGTGGGTACAACAAATATGACGAACTTCTCGCAAGACCAGCCTGTGGTGGCAGCGAATCATCCTTATTCAAACGATTTTGACGCTTCTATGGTGTGGGGACCGCTCGGAGGGTGGAATTTTTATGTAGGCTTCACGTGGGGGTTGGATAGAATTGAAGAGGATCACCATCACGAACATCATCACGAACACGAACATGAACATCATTAAATTATAAAAATCAAAAAATATGAAAATGAGAAAACTTTTATTTGTAGGTGCTTTGGCACTGATGGCAATGGCTTGCAATCCCTTAAAGATTGCCTTAAACAAAACAGATAGCGAAGGCGTTCGCACAGTAGTAACCTCCAGACAGGATTTATTTGGAATTTACGAAATGGCATTAGGGGTGCGTATTACCGAGGCGGATACGATTATGGGTATTATTGTGTCAGCCGAATCGAATAAACTGAATGGCATTTTTAATCAAGACGACCATCTTTATATCACGCTTAGTGATGGTTCTAAGATTACGTTACGCAATATCTTGGATAGCGACGCCTTTGAGGTTCGCAGAGAGACGAAGACCGACTACTCCAATCCCGGATGGGCATACGCATACGGTCCTTGGGGAAGAAGATATTATATCCAACCTTATGCTGCCTCCTCGTATTTTGCAAACACGTACGAAACAACGGTTGCAGACTCGTATGCCCTGTATCTGATTACCTACGATGAGATGGTAAGTATTATCACCAAAGGCGTAGAAAAATTGAGTATTGAGGCAGACAACGACACGGATGTGATGCTAAACACCGTTGGTTTGCAAGAGCAGTTTGCCAAGATGTTCCAATGTCTGGGAGACGGAGTAAGACACCCCAACGAGTATTAAAAAGAGGCGACAAATCACAAAATAAAAAAGAGGCAGTTTGCTGTCTCTTTTTTATGTACCGCGGGCGGGACTTGAACCCGCACAGCCGTTTCGGGCCAAAGGATTTTAAGTCCTTCGTGTCTACCGATTCCACCACCGCGGCATCGTTAAAATTGGTTCAAAAACCAAATTCGGGTGCAAAGGTACTGCTTTTTTCTTAAATATGCAAGTAAAAAATGAAAAATTATTAAAAAAACTTGCATATATGCGGATTTTTCACTAACTTTGCGGGCTAAAATAAAGAATTATGCCCAATAAACGCAAAATTATCAACGATCCTGTCTTTGGATTTTTGGATATTCCATCGGATAGATTGTACGATATTTTACAACACCCGTATGTTCAACGACTCAATCGTATTCGTCAATTAGGGTTGTCGTATTTCGTGTACCCGGGTGCAATGCATAGTCGTTTTTTGCATTCGTTAGGTGCCATGCACTTGATGCAAGAGGCGATTCATTCCTTGCGCCAAAAAGGAGTTTGCATTTCGGAAGAGGAAGCGGAAGGAGCCTTAGTAGCCATTCTGTTGCACGACCTGGGGCATGGTCCTTTCTCTCATGTGTTAGAGCATACGTTAGTAGCGGGTATCACGCACGAGGAGATCTCGCTATTGATGATGGAGGCGATACCGGCACCTGAGATGGCGATACGTATTTTCAAGGACGAGTATCCTCGTCGATTCCTGCACCAACTTATCTCCAGTCAGTTAGACGTTGACCGTATGGACTATCTCTGTCGCGATTCGTTCTTCTGTGGGGTGACGGAAGGTAGTGTGGCTTCTGCCCGGTTGATTAAGATGATGAATGTGGTTGATGATAAACTGGTGTTGGAGGCGAAAGGTATTTATTCGGTGGAGAAGTTCTTGGTGGCTCGGAGGTTAATGTATTGGCAGGTCTATCTGCATAAGACCTCGGTTGGAGCAGAACAACTGCTCATTAAGATTCTCCAACGCGCCAAGCAGTTGGCTGCGCAAGGCAAAGAACTGTTCTGTTCACCCTCGCTTCACTATTTCTTATACAACGATATCTGTGCCAAAGACTTTTATGTAGGCAGTGAGGCACTCAATACGTATGCGTTATTGGACGATAGCGATGTTATTTCCGCCATTAAGATGTGGCAATCGTCGGATGACCGCGTGTTGGCACTTCTCAGTCAAGCGTTTACCAATCGCAAATTGTTCAAAGGTACGTTATTAGACGCTCCGTTAGAGGAGGCGGATAAACAGCTGTTGCGTCAACTCTATGCGACCCAATTGCAAGTCTCGCTTGAGGAGGCGGAATATTTCTTTGTAGAACATGTAAGTACGAGCAATACCTATTCGGAGAAAGAAGATACGATCGATATCTTATACAACGACGGGTCTGTTAAGGACATTGCTCAAGTCAGTGAGATACTCGATTTAGAGGCGTTGACCCGTAAACCCAAGAAACTATATATTTTCCAATATCGTTTGTAATATGCAATTTTCAGCCAACCAAATAGCAGCCCTGCTTGGGGGCAAAGTGATAGGCGATGGCAATCGCCAAGTTAGTAATGTGGCTCCTATCGAGACCGCTAAAGAGGGCGATCTTTGTTTTTTGACGGAGGCCAAATACCTTCCTTTCCTTGAGACGACGGGAGCTTCTGTTGTACTCGTAACGGAGAGTCTGAAAGACGAAGGCGGTCTGGCAATCAAAGATGGTTCAACCCTTATTCTTGTCGAGAATGCCCGAGGTGCGATGGGACAATTGCTCACCCTTGCGGAAAAAGCCTTAAACCCGGCTCGCAGAGGTATAGAGCAGCCGTGTTTTATCAGTGAGGGAGTGAGTGTACCCGAAGACGCATATATAGGTGCCTTTACCTACATTGGGAAGAATGTTACCTTAGGCAAGGGGGTGCAGATTTATCCGCAGGTCTATCTGGGTGATAATGTGGTGATAGGAGAAAATACCATTCTTTATGCCGGTGTTAAGATCTATCACGATTGTAAGGTTGGAGCCGATTGTATCCTACACGCAGGTGCCGTCATCGGAGCCGATGGCTTTGGGTTTGAGCCCGATTCCAAAGGTATAAACCGGAAGATTCCGCAGATAGGAAATGTCATCATTGAGGATGATGTAGAAATAGGAGCAAACGCTACCATTGATCGAGCAATGATGGGGTCAACGATTGTGCATACCAATGCCAAGATAGACAACCTTGTTGTGGTCGCTCATAACGTTCAGATAGGTGCGTCCACGTTTATGTGTGGGCAATCGGGTGTAGCAGGTTCCACAACGATTGGTAGCCATTGTATTCTTGCCGGACAAGTAGGTGTATCGGGACACATAAAGATTGCTGATGGTACTATCTTTGGGGCTCAAACGGGTGTACCTAAATCCATCGCAAAGGGAGGTTATTACGAAGGCTCACCCGCCATCGACGCTACTTTGTGGCGCAGGGCGGTGGTCGGATTTAAGCAGTTGCCGGATATCCTAAAACGCTTGCAAGCGTTGGAGAAGAAAGTAGAAAGTGAAAGTGCGCCCGAAGGGCTAAAGTGAAACAGAGAACGATACATAGTGAGTTTAAGTTAGAGGGTGTGGCGTTACATACAGGACGGCACACCTCGGTGACCCTCTGTCCGGCGGAGCCGAATAGCGGGATTCGTATTCGTAGAGTGGACTTGCCGCAGCTGCCCGAACGCGAAGCGTTGGCTACGTATGTATCCACCACGAACCGTGGCACGAAACTGCAAGACGGCGATTGGTCGGTGGGTACATTAGAGCACTTAATGGCAGCCCTTTATGCCGAAGGTATCACCAATTGTTTGGTGTTATTAGACGGACCGGAGGTTCCTATCCTCAATGGCAGTGCGACCCTCTACCTCGAACAGATAGAACGGGTAGGCATTGTCGAACAATCGGAAGAGGCTAAGGTCTGGAAAGTGACCGAACCGATACACTTTGAAGAGGGAATGAGTAAGATGACCCTTCTTCCTTGTGACCACTACGAACTCGAAGTCAACGTCGATTATCGCGTTATCGGGAAGCAAACGGCAACACTCACCGACTTGAAGGACTTTCCCGAAGCGATTGCGAAAGCGCGTACGTTCTGTTTCTTACACGAGATATTGCCGTTATTGTTAGTGGGGTTGATTAAAGGCGGAAGCCTTAAAAACGCATTGGTGCTCTCGCGTTTCGGAGCCTTAAGTAAACTCAACTATCCTAATGAACCGGCACGACATAAGTTACTGGATTTGATGGGCGATTTGGCACTCTCGGGGGTGAGAATAGAAGGAAAGATTATTGCCGAGTGCCCGGGACATAAATTTAATACTAACTGTTGTAAACAACTATTATATGGAAGCATTCATTCATCCAAATGCTAAGGTAGATCCTACCGTACAGATTGGTCCTTACGTGGTTATTGAAGATGACGTAGTGATTGGCCCTAATTGTGTTTTAGACGCTCACGCTGTGATTTGTTCCGGCGTTCGAATGGGGCGTGGTAATCATGTTTTTCCGGGAGCGGTTATTGGTGCTATCCCACAAGACTTGAAATTCAAGGGCGAACAAACGACCGTTGAGATTGGCGATTACAATAACTTTAGGGAGTGTGTCACGGTGCATCGCGGTACCGCGAGTAAGGGCAAAACGGTGATTGGGAGTAATAACCTGATTATGGCTTATTGCCATGTGGCGCATGACTGTGTATTGCACAATAACATCATCATGTCCAACGCCACCCAAGTGGCAGGAGAGGTGGAGATAGACGATTGTGCGGTCATTGGCGGAGGCAGCCTGATACACCAGTTCTCGCATATTGGGTCGTACGTTATGATTCAGGGCGGAACGAAGGTTAACAAAGATGTACCTCCGTGTGTGATTGCCGCTCGTGACCCTATCAGTTTCTGCGGAATCAACTCTGTAGGCCTCAAGCGTAGAGGATTCGATAGCGACCAGATAGCCCGGATTCAAGAAGTGTATCGCCATCTGTTTATGTCGGATATGAACATCTCTCAGGCGATTGCGTATATTGAGGCTAATGTCCCCGCGTCTAAGGAAAGAGAACTAATCCTAAGTTTCGTCAAGTCCTCCCCCCGCGGTGTCATCAAGGGAATCTAAACCAACTAGAAAAACTAGACAATCTAGACTAACTAGACAACCTAGATAAACTAGACTAACTAGAAAAAACAACTTAAGACTAAAAGAATATGGAAGAAGAAAGAAGTCTCAATTTTATTGAGCAGATTGTAGAAAAAGACATTCAAGAAGGTAAAAACGACGGTCGCATACAGACGCGTTTCCCGCCGGAACCGAATGGCTATCTGCACATCGGTCACGTCAAGGCTATTTGCATGGATTTTGGTATAGCCGAGAAGTATAATGGCGTTTGTAACCTCCGTTTTGATGACACGAATCCCGTCAAAGAGGATGTTGAGTATGTTGATTCTATTCAACGCGATATCCAGTGGTTAGGTTTCCAATGGGGTAATGTCTATTATGCCAGTGACTATTTCCAACAACTATACGACCTTGCTATCGATTTCATCAAACATGGAATGGCATACGTGGACGAGCAGACCGCAGAACAGATTGCCGAGCAGAAAGGTACACCTACCGAGCCCGGTGTGGCATCGCCTTATCGCGATCGTCCTGTGGAGGAGAACTTGCGTCTGTTCCAAGCTATGCAGAACGGAGAGATAGAGGACGGAAAGATGGTTCTGCGTGCAAAGATCGACATGGCTAACCCAAACATGCACTTCCGTGATCCAATCATGTACCGTATTATCACCACGCACCCGCACCATCGTACGGGTCGTAAGTGGAACGTCTATCCTATGTACGACTTTGCCCACGGTCAAAGCGACTATTTCGAGGGAGTGACCCACTCTATCTGCACGCTGGAGTTTGTGGTACATCGTCCACTCTATGATTACTATATCGACCGAATGATTGACTTTGGGTACCAACGCAACCCGAACGATGTCGAAGACCGCACCCATCAATACGAGTTTAATCGCCTTAACATCACCTACACCGTGATGAGTAAGCGTAAAATGTTACAACTCGTACAAGAAGGGTTAGTGGCTGGTTGGGACGATCCTCGTATGCCGACCGTCTGTGGTTTGCGTCGTCGTGGATATACTGCCAAAGCCATTCGTAAGTTCATTGACGCTATCGGTTATACGAAAGTAGAGGGAATGATTGATGTCGGATTACTGGAGCACACTATCCGCGAAGAACTCAAGGAGACCGCACCTCGTATGCTCGCTATCTTCGATCCCGTTAAACTCGTGCTTACGAACTACGACAAACAGGGTGAGACGATTATTGCGGAGAACATCGATGGTCATCCCGAATTAGGAACGCGTGAGATGCCGTTTGCCAAAGAACTCTATATTGAGCGTGGCGACTTCCAAGAAGAGGGCGATAAGAACTTCTTCCGTCTTAGTCCTATGGGACGCGAGGTGCGCCTCAAGGGTGCGTATATCATTCAAGCCACCGGCTGCGAGAAAGATGCAACGGGTAAGATAACCACCGTCTATGCCACCTACGACCCCGATTCTAAGTCGGGTACCGAAGGCGGTAATCGTAAGACGAAAGCGACGATTAATTGGGTGGAGTGCAGTTCGTGTATTGATGTGGAGACGCGTCTTTATGACCGTCTGTTCGCGTGTGAGAACCCGTCCGCAGAGGAAGGCGACTTCCGCGACTTACTCAATCCCGATAGCCTAAAAGTGGTGACTTGCAAGGCGGAGAGTGCTTTGCGTAAGGAGATGCAACCCTTGCATTTGGAAGGTGGCGTACCCGACTTACATCACTATCAGTTGCTCAAAAACGGTTTCTTTGTTGTGGACCAAGACACCACCGCAGAGAAACTTATTCTCAACCGCACAGCAAGTCTGAAAGATAACTGGCAGAAGTAACCTAACGGGATTAGCGATTAAACGGGCAACACTCTTGACAGATAAGACAATGATTCGTTTCGTAAGCGATACATTGCGTCACATCCCAAGGCTCTTTGCCTAACACCCCACGAGGGCAAGCGTCGATACAAAGGCGGCAGGTACCACATTGGGGGAGTAGGGGAGTAGAGGAGGAGGGGGGTAGGGGGATGTTAAGACATAACTCGCCCAAATGGACCAAAGAACCATGCGTAGAATGAATAAACGCGTGGTTCTTTCCTATAAATCCCAATCCGGCGCGTTCCGCCCAACGGCGCTCAAGGAAGGGTGCCGAGTCACAAAAAACATGTTGGTGGTCTGCCGAAACAATCTCTTCTCCGGCGATTTCCTTCAGTTGTGCCTCTAACGCATAGAGTTTGGATTTCATCGTTCGATGATAGTCGTGCCCCGAATGGGCAAAGGTTAGCACGCCCACGAGAATGGTTTGTGTACCCGGAACAAGGACACGCGGGTCGTAACGTTTGTCCCTATTGTTCGCTAAATACCACAGTTTGTCCTTTCCGCCTCTCTGCCCATCCGCCTCTCCGCCTTTCATCCTAACGAGCCACTCATCCATAAAAGCCGCATCGTCGGCAAGATAGTCTGCCGAAACGATACCGATATCGTCCAACCCCACTTGTTGTGCGGCCGTTCGTATCTGTTCTACATCTAACATGGGTTAGAAAATTGTGGCGAGGTTGCCAAACATCAGTTTACAAGCAATCGCAAGTACGATGATACCGAAGAACTTACGAATCATGTATAACGATGTCTGTCCGAGGTACTTGGTTAACCAGTGAGTGCCTTTTAGAACACCATACAACACACACGTGCTCACGAACACGGCGATAAGCAAGTTGGTGGTGTTATATTCCGCTGTAATAGAAAGCAAAGCCGTGAAAGCACCCGGACCCGCATACATCGGGAAGGCGAGGGGTACGATAGAACCATCTCCCGTCAGTCCATCGGACTTAAAAATCGTGACGTCAAGCACCATTTCCATTGCCATGAGGAAGATGACGAATCCACCGGCAACGGCAAAATACTCAATCTGCACATTAAAGAGTTTCAAAATCAACTCTCCCAATAGCAGAAAAGCGATCAAGATAACGTAAGAAGCGAGACACACGCGTTCGCAATTAATCTTGGTTCCTTTTTCCTCCATCGAAATAGTGACGGGGATATTTCCGAAGGGATCGACGATAGCGATAAGGAAGATAAAAGCGCTAATAACTTGCCAAATATCAAAATGGCCCCAACTTTGAAAATAAGCTAAGATAGCGTCCATAGAAATGTGTTTTTCTGTTCGTTTTTGTTAAAATCGGGTGCAAAGTTACAGAAAATCTACGATATTTGCAAATAAATTTGCATAAATCAAGAAAATTTTATATCTTTGCAGGCGATTTAGACTTTATACACTTAATTATACCGTTATGATCAATTCACAAGACATTAAAAATGGCGTTTGCATCCGCATGGATGGTCGCCTGTATTTTGTAATCGAGTTTTTGCATGTAAAGCCCGGTAAAGGTAACACGATTATGCGTGTTAAGTTCAAAGATGTAGTTGATGGTCGCGTATTAGAGCGCCGCTTCAACATTGGTGAGAAACTGGAAGATGTACGCGTAGAGCGTCGTCCCTATCAGTTCTTGTATCAAGAAGGTGAGGATTACATCTTCATGAACCAAGAGACTTACGAGCAAGTGCCTATCGCTCACGACCTGATTACGGGTGTGGACTTCTTGAAAGAAGGTTTCGTTTGCGACGTTGTCAGCGATGCATCGACGGATACCATCCTCTTCGCTGAGTTGCCTACTAAGGTAGAGCTCGCTATCGCTTATACCGAGCCGGGTCTGAAGGGCGATACCGCTACCAACACCTTGAAGCCTGCTAAGTTAGAGACGGGTGCAGAGATTCGCGTTCCTCTGTTTATCAACGAAGGTGAGATCATTCGCGTAGATACCCGCGATGGTAGTTATTGCGAGCGCGTTCGCTAATTATGAAACCGCTTAGAGAACTAAAGATTGCCCTTGCGTCTGACCACGCAGGGTATGCGTTAAAGAAAGAAGTTGAAGCGTTCTTGCAGTCGCAAGGCGCTTTGACTTATGACTATGGCTGCCATTCCAGCGAGAGTTGCGACTATCCCGACTTCGCGCACCCGTGCGCGAACGCGATAGAAAAAGGTGAAGCCGATTATGGGGTTATCGTTTGCTCTTCAGGCAATGGTATCTGTATGACCGCCAATAAGCACCAAGGCATTCGTGCCGCATTGTGTTGGGAGGTGGAGTTGGGAAGACTCGCTCGTCAACACAATAACGCGAATATCTTAGGTCTGCCTGCTAATTTTATCCCTACCAATCGCGCCATCGAGATTGTCAAAACTTTCTTCGACACCGACTTTGAAGGGGGACGCCACGAACGTAGGGTCAACAAGATTGCCATTCACGAATAGTGGGTAAGTGGCTAAATATGATACAGGCAGAATATTCGTTTCTGCTTTCTCGATTGGGCATTTGTCGTGTACGACATTTGCCCACGTTTGTTTCTGTAGAACCGGCTCACATGTGTCAACTCCGCTGTCCCGACTGCGCTTTAGGTTCGGGACAGATTAGTCCCAAAGGGCTGATGTCGTTGGATACATTTCGGCAGTTGCTGCCCAAACTGACTCCGTATGTTCACACCATCCAGTTTTATTTTCAAGGCGAACCACTACTTAATCCCGACCTACCCAAGATGATTGCCTTAGCCCATGAGCAGCACATCTATACCATCGTTAGCACCAATGCCCAAGCGCTCACTCCTCTTCTGGCGCAGCAGCTGAGTGAAGCGGGTCTCAATCGTATTATCGTTTCCATTGATGGGTTTAGTCAAGAGTCTTACGAACAATACCGCGTAGGCGGAAGCCTACACAAAGCCTTGGAAGGGTTGCAGTTCCTGCGTAATGCGCAACGGGGACATCAGCCTTGGATTGAACTACAGGTGTTGCGTCTCAAATCCAATGAGCACGAGTGGGCGTATGTCCGTCGCCATTATCGTGCGATGGGAGCTAACCGGTTGACGTTTAAGACGGCGCAGTTTATTGATTTTGAGAACGGCAACGACCTTATGCCTTCCGATCCTCGTTATTCGCGTTACGAACTCCAATCGGATGGGCATTATCATCTAAAACAATCCACAATAGCCGGAACGGCGCACTATAGCCCATCGGGCGCACTATCCACACCATGCCACCGCTTGTGGACGGGTTGTGTGGTTACCACCACGGGAGAGGTCTTGCCGTGTTGTTACGATAAGGCGGCTAAGTATTCGTTTGGCAATCTGTTGCAAGAGGACTTGCCTTCTATTTTTCATTCTGAAAAAGCACAATCTTTCCGCCGTCGTGTCCTTTCCAACACCCCTATCGACATCTGCCAAAACTGTTGGAGATAAAAAACGTCCTTTTCTTTGTCAATTTGGCAGAAAAATGCATTTTTATTTGGTAGTTTCAATTATTTTTTGTAATTTTGCAGTCGATATTGGATAAATATATAAAAACGATAGATAATTATGCCTACTATCTCGGAATTTTTTGGAATTAAAATTACGATGCGGTTTTTAGATCATAACCCTCCGCATTTTCATGCTAAATATCAAAAAGGACAAGTTCTTATCGATATAGAGGGCGGAAACGTTACTGGAGAAATGTCCGAGCGCGCTTTACGTATGGTGTTTGAATGGATGGATTTGCATCGCGATGAACTGCGTAAAGCATGGGAAGACGCA
>JAZQOG010000038.1:0-3381 GCA_045627765.1 Paludibacteraceae bacterium
ATCACGGACAGAGAAACCACCCCGATGGCGTCGAAAGCATTACATATTTCACCCTATACGTATGTGGTGGCAGCCATATCGTCGTTGGCAACGTTGATTTATTACATCTTGATTGCTTTGGGCAATCGTAGATAAGAAGGCAAACGAAGGTTTGCCGCAAGGCCCTGTAGCTCAATTGAATAGAGTGTCAGATTCCGGTTCTGAAGGTTCTGGGTTTGAGCCCCAGCGGGGTCACAAATATATTTTTATTATGAAGAAATACGATTCAAATCAGATTATCCATGGCTGCATCACCATTGCGGTGATTATTGCGCTGTATTTATTGGTACGCCGTTTGAGTGGCGTGTTAGTTCCTTTCTTAGTCAGTTGGTTCATCGCCTATATGCTTGTTCCGCTGGTGCGTTTTTTCCAATACAAGTGCCGTTTCAAGAATCGTGGCCTGTCGGTAACGGTGGCGATGCTGGTTTTGTTGGGCATATTGGTTGGTTTTAACTTGCTTATTGTTCCGCCGATGATGGAGGAGATGGCACATCTGTGCGACTATGTCACGATGCACCTGCACTCTGCAACTAAGTACCTGCCGACGGAGTGGGTGGCACAGTACCAACAGAATCAAGAGAATTTCAGCGTGTCGGCTTTGCTGGCCAATGATAATATGATGGAGGCTCTCCAAACGGCTGCACCTAAGATTTGGCAGATGCTGACGAATGGCGTTAATGCGCTCACCAATTTGGGTATAGTTATGGTATGTATCTTGTATATCTTCTTCCTGTTGCTGGATTGGGAGCAGTTGGATGACGAGGTTTTGGCTATGATACCGGAGAAATACCGTGCCAACGTACACATGGTTATGACGGATATATCCGTTAATATGCAGTCCTATTTCCGCAATCAAGGTTTGGTCGCATTAGTTGTTGGAATCATTTTCGGCGTTGGCTTTGAGATTATTGGTCTGCCGTTAGGTATCGTTATGGGAATCTTGATAGGCATTATGTCGATGGTTCCTTACTTGAAGGCATTAGGTATTCCTCCTTGCCTGTTGTTAGCCTTGTTGGAGAGCGTCGAAACTGGTCGCTCGTTCTGGGTGTTGCTGTTGATTATGATAGGTATTTTCTGCTTTGCGCAGTTCATGGATGATTTTGTGCTGACGCCTCGTATCATGGGTAAGGCGATGGGTCTGCATCCGGCTATTATCTTGTTGGCTTTGAGTGTTTGGGGCAGTCTGTTGGGCGTGATAGGTATGCTGATAGCCTTACCGCTCACTACCATCCTGATTGATTACTACAAACGCTTTGTTATGAAAATAGATCCGCGTGCCGAGGAGCAGGAAGTGAAGGAAGTGACGGAGGCTGCACCTAAAAAAGAGGTGATAAAGGAATAAAAATCTATTTTTGTACCTAAATTATTTGCGTATTCCAAATTTTTGTAGTACTTTTGCAGCCGATTTGGAAGGAAAGATGGCGGAGTGGTCTAACGCGGCGGTCTTGAAAACCGTTGAACTGAGAGGTTCCGGGGGTTCGAATCCCTCTCTTTCCGCAAACGGAAAGCTCGGAATAAGTAGAAGCACAGAAATGAAAACGGAAGTCCAGAGGATTTCCGTTTTTTTTGTGCAGAATGTCAGACAATAGGAGCTCGCTCATAATTGAATGACATACTGAACAAAAAGGGGAGACACACAGTGTCGTTAAGTTTCTGTGCTGATACTTATGAACGAGATACCGTTTGAACACGGAACCGCCGGAGGCTTAGGGTCTTCGGGGGAATTTCGCGGAGCGAAAGGCGGCGTCCGAATCCCTCTTTTTCGCAAAAATAGCAAATAAATTTGCATAATCCAAAAAAAAGTTGTATCTTTGCAACGTTATTTGAAAAAGTATGAGTAAAACATTCCCTATGATAGCCAAGACCTTTAAGGGTCTAGAACAAGTCCTGGCTCAGGAATTAACCGAACTGGGAGCTAACGAAGTACAGATACAACGCCGTGCCGTCTCGTTTTCGGGCGATAAGGAACTCCTTTATCGTGCGAACTTCAACCTCCGCACGGCCTTGCGTATCCTTGTGCCCATCGCATCCTTCACCGCTAAGGATGCTGATGCCGTTTATCAACAAGCCAAACAAATTGACTGGGCACAATTTATGACTATCAATACCGGCTTCGCTATTGATGCTACTGTCTATTCCGAGACCTTCCGGCACTCTAAATATGTCACTTATCGCGTCAAGGATGCCATCGCTGATTATTGGACGGAAAAAGAGGGCAAACGACCTTCCGTCAAACTCACGGATCCCGATCTCCAGCTCAATGTCCATATTGCTGCCGAACAGGTCACTATCTCTCTTGATAGTAGTGGTGAAAGCCTACATAAACGTGGCTATCGTGTCGCCACAACCGAAGCACCTATCAGCGAGGTACTCGCTGCCGGATTGCTGAAGATTGCAGGATGGGATGGGCAAACAGACCTCTATGATCCTATGTGCGGATCGGGAACGTTTCTTATCGAGGCAGCCCTTATCGCACAAAACATCGCACCGGGCGTTTTTCGCAAGTCGTTCGCTTTTGAGAAGTGGAGTGATTTCGATAAAGACCTCTTTGAACAAATCTATAACGACGATAGTAAAGAACGACCTTTTACTCACCATATCTATGGTTCGGACGCCTCGTTCTATGCTGTTCAACAAGCCCTCAAAAACATCCGCGAAGCGGGCATGCAACGCTGTATTGATGTCCGCCAAATCCGCATCCAAGAGATTAAGGGTCTGTCAGCGCAGCGGTCTGTCAGCGAAAGCGGTCAATCACCTTTGGTGATTATCAACCCTCCTTACGGAGAACGCCTCGCACAAGACAAAAACGTGATGCGACTCTATGCGGAAATGGGGACGGCACTCAAACACCAATTCACCGGTGCAACCGCTTGGATTATCTCCTCCAACGAGGAGGCACTGAAATGTATCGGACTCAAACCTTCCAGACGTATCCACCTAATGAACGGCGAACTCGAATGCCTGTTTAATAAATATGAACTGTTTGCGGGGGATAGAAAAACATGGAAAAAATCTTAATTGACGAATATAATTACCCCCTTCCCGACGAACGGATAGCCAAATATCCGCTTGCCCAACGAGACCATTCGAAACTGCTTGTCTATCGCGATGGACAAGTGAGTGAAGACCATTTTTATAATGTAGGGAACTATATTCCCGCACCCTCACTCCTTATATATAATAATACGCGCGTAATTCAGGCTCGGTTGGTTTTTCATAAGCCCTCCGGTGCCCGCATTGAGATTTTCTGTCTTGAACCGATTGCCCCTCATGACTATGCCCTCTCGCTGGGTAGTACGGATGGGTGTACTTGGAAGTGCATGATTGGTAACCTCAAAAAAT
>JAZQOG010000039.1:0-7280 GCA_045627765.1 Paludibacteraceae bacterium
CCGCTTGGCCTCCGACGTGTGAGACGCGTACCATCGTTCCGCGGTTGTGGGATCGTAATGTAGTAGGAATAGGTACAGACCAACGCCTCTCGCCTGACGCATTGCGTTGCGCAACATTAGCCGACCGGTTACGCGAACAAGAAGGTTCACGAAGTAAGATTTACGCGATTGGTATTCATGGTCAGACGACCGTTTTATTGGCGGGACACACCGCCAACGCTTGTTGCTGGCTTAACGAGCGTACCCAACAATGGGTGGCTTCGACCTATTATGCGGAAGGGTTACCCAATGCCGCTGACGCTATCAATATGCAGCACAAGCCCTCGCTCGCAAACCTAATGGTGACGGATTTAGCACTCGCCCTTCAACAAGAGAGCAAGATGGGAATGGACGAGATTCCCGACCTCCTACTGTTGGAGTATAGTGCGCTTTCTAACGATGCTGTTAGTGATCGTATCAAGACGGCAGCGCACGAGGAGTTATATGCCCAACTCAACAAAGACCTTGGGCAGTTACTGTTCACGCTGATGGATCGTGTAGGCAAAGAGAACCTACAAGTCTTACTCATTGGCAAACCGCATTTCATTGAACAACAGCCTTTTAACATCGACCGTGCTGCAGCACTGACCTCCAGTTATCTGATGGCACTCTATGGGCACGAGCGTTGGATTGATGGTGGATACGGTAACTCCATCTACCTTAATCATGAATTGATAGACCAAAAGAAATTATCGTATAGCGAAGTGCAACGCACCGTGACATCCTTCCTTTTGAACTTCGAGGGCATACAAGCAGCGTACGCTTATCAAGACGCTATTCTGCGTCCTGAATTAGAGAGTTCGCTCGATAAACACTGTGCAGGCGATATCGTCGTTACCTTGGAATCGACATGGAAAGACCAAGTGCCTTCGGCTCCTATTTTCTATTGGGGTCCCGAAAAGAAACACCCCACTCACCTCAAAGCAGAGGAAGTAACATTGTTCATTCAATAAATTTATAGATTATGATACTTTACGAAATTAAAATTCATTATGAGCGTCAAACGGGTGAAGACAACCCGGGTAATGTCAAAGAGACCTACCTTGTAGAAGGTCTCAGTCCTGCCGATGTAGAAGGTCGTTTGATGGACGAGATACAGCGTTATATCTCGGGAGATAGCGAAGTGGTATCGTGCCGTAAGGTGCAATATGCCGACATCATCACCTCGCCCGAAGGCGATACATGGTACAAAGCGCGGGTAGAGATGATCACCATCGAAGACGACAAAGAGACTCGCCGCAAGGTGTCTATCCTCGTTCAAGCTTCGAACATCACTTTCGCCCTCAAGAACCTCAGTTCACAACTGGCGGCTATCGACTGCGAGATTGTGAGCATCACTCGCTCGCCTATTCTCGAAGTCTATCGCGCAGTCAAATAACTCGCTACCGAGTCTATGGGAACCGGAAAACTCAACAGACTTGTGTCAACGAGGTCCCTCTACAACTGATGGCGTGCTGATACATGGGCTTGCGGTGACCCCGAAAGGGAGAGCGGCCTAGCGAAAGCGAATCATGGTAGTCAGATTACAAAGGTTGTTCACACCCCAAATCCTACTATTTAGGAGCTTTCTCGATGAAATAGATTCGGTAGTTTTTGTATAGATTATGAAAGTAACCAAGAAAATAGTGCTCGAAGAGCACGATATGCCAACACAGTGGTACAATATCGTACCTGACATGGTAAACAAGCCCCAACCGATGCTTCATCCTCAGACGCGTCAGCCTATTACGCGCGAGGATCTAGAGACTCTCTTTTCCAAAGGGGCAGCAGAACAAGAACTCTCCACCGAACGCTGGATAGATATTCCCGATGAGGTCAGAGACCTCTATCGTATCTATCGCCCTACCCCACTGGTAAGAGCCTCCGGTTTGGAAAAAGCCCTTGATACGCCCGCAAAGATTTACTTCAAGAACGAGAGCGTCAGTCCTGTTGGGTCACACAAGTTAAACTCCGCCATCCCACAAGCGTATTACAACAAGATACAAGGTATTGAGCACCTCACCACCGAGACCGGTGCCGGTCAATGGGGTTCGGCGTTGAGTATCGCCTGCAAGCACTTTGGGCTTGACCTTAAAGTGTATATGGTGCGCCTCAGTTACGAACAGAAACCGTATCGTAAGTCGGTGATGCGCACCTACGGAGCCACTGTCATTCCCTCGCCCAGTGACACAACCGAAGCCGGTCGTCAGATGCGTAACCTCTATCCTAATACGCCCGGTAGTTTAGGAATGGCTATCTCCGAAGCAGTAGAAGTGGCGTTGCAACAGCCGAACACCAGATATGCCCTCGGCAGTGTGATGAGCCATGTATGTTTACACCAAACTATTATTGGACTAGAGGCTATGAAACAGATGGAAATAGCAGGCGATTATCCCGATGTGGTGATTGGCTGTTTTGGCGGCGGAAGTAACTTCGCCGGCATCGCTTTTCCGTTTATGCGCAATAACCTTGTCAACGGTGCTAAGACCCATTTTATTGCCGCCGAACCGGCTTGCTGTCCAAAACTGACGAAAGGACAGTTTATCTACGACTTCGGAGACACCGAAGGCTTCACGCCTCTTATTCCGATGTACTCACTCGGGCACGACTTCGAACCGGCAGCTATTCACGCCGGCGGACTGCGTTATCACGGCGCAGGCGCTATCCTCAGCCAGTTACTCAAAGATGGACTGTACGAGGGACGCGACATCAACCAACTCGACTCGTTCAAGGCGGGCGTACTCTTCTCGCAAGTGGAAGGAATTATCCCTGCACCCGAATCGACGCACGCTATCTGCGCTGCCATCCAAGAGGCACTCAAAGCCAAAGAGGAAGGTACGGAGAAAGTGATATTGTTTAACCTCTCGGGTCACGGACTCATAGATATGGCGTCCTACGACCGTTATTTCGCCGGTGACCTTAACTGATTTGACGATAGGATACGAACACAAGGTCGTGCAATCGCACATCGACCTCACGTTAGAACAAGGACAACTCGTTGCCTTGCTCGGTCCTAATGGTTCCGGCAAATCGACACTCCTCCGCACCCTCGCAGGACTGCAACCTGCGTTAGGAGGACAGATCTTCGTGGATGGGGTTGATGTCTCTCCGATGACACCGGCAGAACGTGCTAAGCAGCAGGCACTTGTTCTTGCGGAGAGTGAGACACTGGATGCCTCTACGGTCATGGATATCGTCGCTTTAGGACGCTATCCCTACACCTCGTTCCTTGGACACCTCACCGAAGAAGATAAAGCGATTATTCAGCAGTCCCTCGAAGCCGTAGGCTTACCCTACTCCTCTACCCCTCTACTCCCCTACTCCTCTCTCTCAACTGGCAACCAAGCGCGTGTGCTCATCGCGAAAGCGTTGGCGCAGCAGACGCCTATCATCTTACTTGATGAGCCTACGGCTCACCTGGATTTGCCGGGACGGGTACAACTCTTTGAGTTATTACAACGATTGGCTCACGAGCAGCGGAAACTGATTCTTATCTCCACCCACGAACTAAACTTGGCATTGCGTTGTAGCGACCATATTCTGCTGCTAAGCGATACCGTTCAATATGCAACGGAAGCAGAACTAAGAGCCACAAAGGCGCTTAATGAGGCATTTAATATAAATATCGATGAGTATTGCTAAGAACATAGGTAAGATACGCGCCACGCTCCCCCCAACGGTGACACTGGTTAATGTGAGTAAGTTTCAGCCTATTGAGGCGATACAGGAAGCTTACGACTGTGGCGAAAGGGACTTTGGAGAGAGTCGCGTACAAGAACTGTTGACTAAATATGAGGCATTGCCCAAGGATATACGGTGGCATTTCATCGGTCATCTGCAAACGAATAAGGTCAAACAGATTGTGCCTTTTGTGCATCTTATTCAGAGTGTAGATAGTTGGCATTTGTTGGAGGTTATCAACGCGGAAGCGGCTAAGATTGGGCGCGTAGTGAATGTCCTTCTCGAAGTTCACGTTGCCAAAGAAGAAACGAAGACCGGCTTTGACCTAACAAGTCTTTCAGCGGAGCGGTCTTTCAGCGATAGCGGTCTTTCAGCGCAGCAGTCTTTCAGCGATAGCGGTCTAACGAACGTCCAAATCTGTGGTCTCATGGCTATGGCGACCAACACGGATGAAGAAACCGAGATTCGCCGTTGCTTCCGCGAAGCCAAGGCTCTCTGCGAAAAACTCTTTCAGCCTTTCAGCCTATCCGCGCCGGCGGTCTTATCTATCGGAATGTCAGACGACTACCTGCTCGCCATAGAGGAAGGTTCGACTATGGTCCGCATTGGTTCTAAGATCTTTGGAGAACGTAACTTGCCCGTCACCCACTGATTTTCTTCGCGTCGCGTTAAATTTTGCAAAAAAAGCAAATAAATTTGCATATATCAAAAAAAATCCGTAATTTTGCAGCGCAAAACTGCAAAACACAAAAAAAGAAAGGAGCAATTATGCCATTAATGATTCCAGTACCGGTAAATATTCCGACTACACGTGTTATTAATTTTGAAGCGTTACAACAAGAACTGACTCGTTACGCTCAAGACTTTATTGATTCAAGTGATGACGAATTAGAGGTAATGTCTTCGACAGAATTAACGGGACACACAATAACGGTTGACGAGCTCCGCTCCGATCTGCACGCATTTGTTTCTAATAAATTTAAGCAACAAGTTGTATGAGGGTCATTGTTGATATAAAAGTTCGCCAGACTTTATACGACTTTTATGAAAAGGCTATTGCTCAACACCCAACGTTGGACGAGGTCGTTGTTCATACAAAGATCGACAGACTGTTAAATGCCATGAATAAATTGGGTGACTTCCCAGAGAAATATCCTTTAGCAAGGTACAATCACTTATGGAAGAGAAAACATTATCGTGATTTTGTTTCCGAAAATATTCACATTGCTTATAAGGTAGTTAAACTTGACACAGGGGAAAAGGTTGTTTACGTTGCAGATGCTGAACATAGTTTACTACATCATGACTAACTGAATAATAAAAACACCACCCGCCTATGATTGATCGGCATCGGTCGTAGATACCGTCCGGCAGACGGAAATTGCCCATCGCTCACAAGATGTAAAACAGTGAGAAAATACTTCTAAATGCACTTTTTTTGTCAAAATGGCAGAAAAGTGCATTTTTATTTGCACAATTCAAAAAAAAGTTGTACCTTTGCACCCGAATTCTACGCTAGAGGGGATTATGTCTTTTTTCGGGGTGGGGTTCAGACATATAAAAGGCGTTTATTGACGCTTGTTTTGGTCTCATAGAATCTAGCAAATTCACACCAAATCCAGAACAAGAAGACGTAACCGTCCTGTGGGTATGTATTAAAACATCCATCGTCCATAATGGGTATTGCATATCCGGCGTGGACGTTGTTGTTTGTTCTTATTTGGAAGGTTTTGCTAGAACCGTATGAGAGAGAATAAGCGTGAATAATGTTCACGCTTATTTGTGCATATACCAAGACCCGCAAAGGTGTAAGAGCGGGATAGAAAAAAATAATATTATGAGAAAACTATTAACATTTCTTTGTTTCATGCCAATTGTATTATGGGCACACACAACTATTAAAGTTGGAGATTTTGTTTATGTGAACAGGGCTACAACTCATTATTCTACAGGAGAATCTATTTCGCCATGGGTTTATAATGAGCCACACCAAGTCTCGCAAATAAACTCTAAGTTCCACCCTAATTGTGTTTTACTAAATATTAGAGGTGCAAATTCTTGGTTAGGTGCTGATGATGTAACCTTATGTGTACCTCAAAATCAAGCAGTATCTGCAATATCAGAAAAAAAAGATTCGTTAGTTCTGCATGATACTATTATTAATTATGTAGAGCAAATAAAAGAGGTAATCATTACTGACACTATATTTCAAACAGACACAGTCAAATTAGATCATCTCAAAAGTACCATTTTTCAGTTTGATGCTACGGCACAAGCCGCTTACGGAGATAATCTAAATCTTGGTTTTCACGTAACAGTAGGTGGACGTTTTAGTGATGCCTTTTTTCTTGGCTTGGGGGTTGGCTTTGAGGGTTCTCTATTAAAATCAGTTCATACTCTTAGGATACCCATATATGCAAATACTCGTTGTTATTTTCCTATTAAAGAGGTATCTCCTTTTATTGATATAGCAGCTGGTGTAAACGTACATGAACTGGACGTGCAATATCAACTAAACAATAAGGATTGGAAATGTGGTTTGTATACACGCGCTGGTATAGGTGTCGAATATAAACGATTACTTGTTGGGGTTGGATATCAGTTCTCTGGTGGAGATAGAACAATTCTTGAAAACAATATTCATCAAGGATATGTTAAGATCGGTTGCCGCTTTGCAAACAAATAGAATAGAAGTGTTTGTGTACTGACCTTCAACGCCCAAGGACAATTACAAAACATTACCTTTGCTGCACCCGGACACGACGGCGCTCATCAAGCACCGGCTGCAACACTCACCGCACAAGGGTATCAGTTTACGGTTACGGGTCTCAATCCCGGCACTGCTTATAGTTATAATGTAACTGCTACCGATGCTAGTAGACAAACGCTTGCCGAGTACAAAGGCAACTTCAGTACTACAGGTGGAACAGGCTTTAAGTCGGTGCACGATTCACAACCCAAGATGCACAAAGTGCTCCGCAATGGGCAAATCTTACTTGAGCGTAATAACGCCACCTACACTCTTATGGGGCAAAAGGTTCAATAAATAAAGCTATATCATTTACTTTTAAAGTAAATCATATAAACTCTCTCCCATCGCAGCCTCTCGAGGGTTGCGATGGTTGCGTTTTGAAAATGCCATTGGCGGAATTGGCGGTTTGGCGGTTTGCATGTAATCAACTAACAATTAAACAATTACAAACCGGCAGTTCCGCCAAACCGCCAAAACCGCCAAAACCGCCACTAAACGGCAAAAGACTTTCGCACTTTCGAAAAGGACATGTCCTTTTCTATATTTCTATCGAAACCCGCATTCAATGCGGAACCAAAAGAACGAAAAGCGCGCATACAATGCGGGGAGAAAGGACATAACAACGCGACCAAAGGGAGCGCTGCAGCGCAGCGAAGCAAGCGGTACAGAACGGACATCCTCCTTGTATCTGTCCCGTACTGAAATAGGTTTACTCATAAAAAAATAAAAAAGTGTTATTTTTTAAGATTTTGTATTATGAGTAAAATTGTTAAGCGTCAGTATTCTGATGCATTTAAGTCCCAAGTTTTAGAAGATTATGCTCATTCTC